>DATEEW010000371.1:0-2132 GCA_035280965.1 Burkholderiales bacterium | reverse complement strand
CCATGAAATCGCCGGCGGTTAGCGGGGTCACCAGACGTGCCCGATCACTTTCACTTGTTCACCCATTCCGCTCCGTTCCGCGTTTTGTCCGGCACGAATCTCGCACTATCACACATGCCGTGTGCACGACAATTGTCGTCCTGCCCTCGTATTGAGGGGCCGCAACGCGGCAGTGCGTTGCGGCGTGGGGACGAGAGGCCAACTTTTTCTGAAATGAGGGAATCGATGAAACAACTCACCCGTATGCTTTGCCGTCTCCTGATCGTCCTGATGGCTTGGACGCCCTTTCAACTTTCGCACGCCGGCATGATCGGCACGAATGAGCAAGTCGCCATTACCTCACAGGCAGCTGACCGCGCGACGGTGCTCTCGCTGATCAATCGCGCCGACATCTCGAAAGAACTGACCGCCTTCGGCGTGAACCCCGGCGACGCGGTGGGACGGATCGCCGCCATGAGCGATGAGGAAGTGGCTACGCTCAAAGCTCAGCTTGAAACGGCGCCCGCCGGTGCTGACGGGGGCATTGTGATTCTCGTCCTGGTCGGTGTCATTCTCTGGCTGGTGTTCTGGAAGAACGCCTGATTGCCGGCTTGTGCCGCAGACACATGCCTGCATTGAAGGCATGCATCAAGCAGAACGCTCGCGCGATCGCGGGCGTTTTGCTTTTGGCGCTCTTGAACGGTTGCGCGACCTTCATTCCGCAGACGGTGGCGCTGCGCGATGCGCCGCCTGCGGACCTGAAACCCGGCGTGGAGCTGAGCGAGCTGCCGTTCTTTCCGCAAGACGAATACCAGTGCGGGCCCGCCGCCCTCGCAACCGTGCTCGCACATCAGCATGTGTCCGTCACGCCGGAACAGTTGGTGTCGCAAGTCTACGTGCCCGAGCGCAAGGGCAGTCTACAGATCGAAATGCTCGCGGCTGCGCGGCGTCACGGCATGGTGTCGTATCGACTCGAACCGAAAATGCACGATCTGCTGCGCGAAGTGGAAGCGGGCAATCCCGTCATCGTGCTGCAGGACCTGGGCATCAGCCCCTTCAACAAATGGCATTACGCCGTGGTCGCGGGCTACGACCTGCAGAAGGAAGAAATCATCCTGCGTTCCGGCGACAAGAAGCGCCAGGTGATTCCCATCGGCTCGCACGAATTCGTCTGGCGTAAAAGCGATTACTGGGCGATGGTCGCCTTGCCGCCCGATCGCATTCCCGCTACCGCCACGGAACTGGGTTGGCTTTCCGCGCTCGCCGCGTTCGAACGTGTCAACCCGCAACGTGCGCGCGACGGTTACAGTGCCTTCCTTAAACGCTGGCCCGACAATGTGGATGCGATGATCGGTCTCGCCAACGCGCACTATGCATCCGGCGATTTGAAGCAAGCCGAAGCGATACTCCGCCGCGCGCAGCAACGGCGTGCCGATTCGCCGGTGGTGCTAAACAACCTCGCGCAGACCCTCTCCGACCAAGGGCGCAATGCCGAAGCATTGCCGCTTGCCGAGCGTGCCGTCGCAGCCGGCGGCCCCTTTGCGGCCGCCGCGAGCGAGACCCGCGATTTGATTCGCTCTCGCCTGACTTCGAAAGCGCAGTAAAGCCAAAACCGCAGCCCCGCCGTCCGAAGTCAAAGCAGCAAGTCGGTTGAACGGCCGACGCCTCACTCACCCAAAAAAGCCCGCCTCAAGCGGGCTTTTTCATTTTCAGCATCGCGTTGAGCTCGTAAGGCGCTTTCAGCGCTGCGGCGAGCTTTCCATCGCGCTCGTAGATGTCCGGTCGGAACGTCACACCCGATTCGCCTGCCTCGGCGGTGAAGTAGAGAATCAAGACGGGGATCTTCTGCGCGAGGGCGATGGTTTTTGTTTCGTTCGTGGCGATCACTTCGTCGATCTGTTGCGCGCTCATTTGGTGTTGTTCACCGAGCAGGAGCTGCGCAAGTTCACGGGCTTTTTCGAGACGGATGCAGCCGGAGCTGAAGGCGCGCACTTCTTTTTCAAATTTTTCTTTCGCCGGCGTATCGTGCAAATACACCGCGTGATCGTTCGGCATGTCGAATTTGTATTGTCCCAGAGCGTTATCCGGGCCGGGCGGCTGCGTGACGCGCATGCCTTTTTCATAGTCGCCTTCCACCGGATTGCCGTTTTTAT
>DATEEW010000370.1:0-4028 GCA_035280965.1 Burkholderiales bacterium | reverse complement strand
CCGGCCGCTCCTATCGCAAAGGCGCCCGCGTCACCTGCCCCTGTCGCCAAAGCGCCGTTTGCACCGCCCGTCGCGCCCCCTGCCGTTACGAAAGCGCCAGTTGCGCCGGCAGCCGCACCTGCGCCGGCAGCAAAAGTTCCCACACCTGCGCCTACTGCGACCGCCCCGGCGGTCAAAGCATCTGTTACCCCTGCTACGCGGTCCTCTGCACCTATTCCTCCACAGGCAGCAAAAGCACCCGCTCCCCTGCCTACTCCTGCTAAGGCGCCGGTCGCGCCTGCTCCGGCTGCGAAAGCTCCTGCCCCCGCAGCAAGGCCCGCTGCCCCGATGGCCGTCCCCGCGCCAAAACCCAAACCGGTCGACCCTTACGATTTGGGCCTTGAGTACGTTCCCTATTTTGCGGAAGCGTTTGCGCCTTCTCAGGCTGCTCCGAGACCAGTCCATGCCAAGGCAACGGGTCCCAAGAGCGTGGCACCCAAAGCAGCGAAGCCTCCCGGAAAGACGGGTCCCAAAAGCATTGCTAAAGCACCTGTTCCCGAGGACGAAAGTGCGCCGAATTCGGTACTCATTGTCGAAGTCGAAAGCGGGAAGAATGAAGTACCTAGTGTCATCGAAGAAGCGGCCATGCTCTTTGCCAATGGACAACCACAGGATGCTCTCGATAAATTGGACAAGGCTATTGGCAGCGGCAAACTTCAGAGTTGGACATTGCCCGCCTGGTTGATGCGTTTCGACGCATATCAGGATTTAGGCCGTAAAAGCGAGTTCGAAGAAAAGGCCTTGGACTTCATTGTGAAGTTCGAGCGTTCTCCGCCCGCGTGGATCGATTTGCCCGAGGCCATCGGTCGCCCCGGCAGTTCTGCCAATGTGACGCTCTCCGGCCCTTTAAGCGCGGCGAGCGCGAGCGCCTTTAATCAATTACGCAAGGCCGCGGAAAAACAATCCAAGCTACGTATCGACTTAGGCAAGCTCGACAGCATCGATGCGGCCGGATGCAGCCTGCTGCTCGATACGATCAAGTTTTTGCGCGCCGCGAAGAAAGAGGTCTACATCAGCGGCGAAGCAGTCGCTTTGGACCTGCTGTGCGCGCATACCGTCCCAGGTCATGCGCAAGTGGAGCAATGTTTCTGGTTGTTGTTGCTCGATCTGTATCAGCAACTCGGCATGCTGGAAAAATTCGAAGAAGCCGCGGTGGATTATGCGGTGACTTACGAAGTATCGCCCCCTTCGTGGGAAGCGCGGCCCCGCGTGGAGCCGCCTCCTGCCGCCAAGCCCGAAGCTTCAGGAGCGCGGGAGCCTAGCGACGATAGTTTCCACTTCCAAGGTGAAATTGCAGGCCAGCAGGATGCGCTAATGCAGGCGCTGACCGCGTACACCGCAAAAGCGAGCCCGGTCTTGCTCGATTTCACGCTTGTGAGACGGATGGACTACGTGAACGCCGGCCGCTTGACGGGAGTCGTCGAGAAGGCAGTGGAGGCTGGGAAAGCGGTGGTTTTGCGAGGCGCAGGGGAAATGACCATCGCATTATTCGCAGTATTAGGCTTGCATCAGCGGGCGCGTATCATTCCACGGAAATAGCGCTTTCCCCGGTTTAGCCGCGCCTGTATCCGGCGGTTTTAAAGCGTTGATTCTTACCCGCGTCTCGATTCAGTTTGAAATTCGCGTGTCCGCCCCGATATGATCGGGAATTCTTTCGTCCGGGCGTTTCATGGAACAGTATCACGGCACAACCATCCTCTCGGTTCGTCGCGGCGGTCGTGTCGCGTTGGGCGGTGACGGACAAGTCACTTTAGGAAACATTGTCGTGAAGGCCGGCGCACGCAAAGTGCGCCGTATCTACCAGGACAAGATTCTCGCCGGTTTCGCCGGCGGTACCGCTGACGCCTTCACCCTGTTCGAGCGTTTCGAAGCCAAGCTGGACAAGCATCAAGGAAATCTCCTGCGCTCGGCCGTTGAACTGGCCAAGGACTGGCGGACCGATCGCATTTTGCGTCGCCTCGAAGCAATGCTGGCCGTCGCGGACAAAGAAAGCTCGCTCATCATTAGCGGAAATGGTGATGTGCTGGAGCCTGAACACGGTTTGATCGCCATCGGTTCAGGGGGCCCGTATGCGCAAGCCGCGGCCAAGGCACTGCTCGATCACACCGAACTCGATCCGGAAGCCATTGTTCGTAGAAGTCTCACGATCGCGGGCGATCTTTGCATCTACACCAATCAAAATCATATTGTGGAAGTGCTGGACTAGTCGGCATTTCCAATCGGAAAGAAATCGAAGTCTTCCATGACGCCTCAAGTGATCGTTCACGACAACGTCCGGGTCAATGGAAGTATGAGGCGAAAGCTCGCGCCAGCGAGCGGAGTCGATCGTTTAAAACCCGGTCGTTGCGGCGTAGACTCATGCGTCTTAAGGTGCGTGAGTCGGAGCCAAAAACACTTAAGGAATTTATATTCAGATGTCTTCCATGACGCCTCAAGAGATCGTTCACGAATTAGACAAGCACATCATCGGCCAACATCAGGCCAAGCGCGCGGTGGCGATTGCCTTACGCAATCGTTGGCGCCGACAACAAGTGGCCGATCCCCTTCGCGCTGAAATCACGCCGAAGAATATTTTGATGATCGGACCCACGGGCGTCGGTAAAACGGAAATCGCGCGACGCTTGGCCAAACTGGCCGATGCCCCTTTCATCAAAGTGGAGGCGACCAAGTTCACGGAGGTCGGCTATGTGGGCCGCGATGTGGACACCATTATTCGCGACCTCGTCGAAATGAGTGTGAAGCAGACACGTGAAGCGGCGGTGCGCCAAGTGCGCACGCGAGCCGAAGACGCTGCCGAAGAGCGCGTGCTCGATGCCTTGCTGCCGCCGGCGCGCGAAGTAGGTTTCGGCCCGCGTACCGAAAGCGGCGAAGAATCGGTGGCACGGCAGAAGTTCCGTAAGAAGCTGCGCGAGGGCGAGCTGGACGATAGTGAAATCGAAATAGAAGTTGCCCAAGCCCAGGCCCAAATGGAAATTCTCGCCCCGCCCGGCATGGAAGAGCTGACACAGCAGATCCAGGGCATGTTTCAGAACATGGGTGGCGCGCGTAAAAAATTACGCAAGCTCAAAATTAAGGAAGCGATGCGTCTACTGGTGGACGAGGAGGCGGGACGCCTCATCAACGACGAAGACTTGAAAACACAAGCCGTCGCGAATGCCGAACAAAACGGCATTGTGTTCCTCGACGAAATCGACAAGATCACGAACCGCAACGAAACGCACGGTGCAGACGTTTCGCGCCAAGGCGTGCAACGCGATTTGCTTCCGCTCGTGGAAGGCACGACGGTCACGACCAAATATGGCATGGTGAAGACCGACCATATTCTTTTTATTGCGAGTGGTGCTTTTCATTTGGCGAAACCCTCCGACTTGATTCCGGAGTTGCAAGGACGTTTCCCCATTCGGGTCGAACTGAGTTCGCTCTCGGTCGCCGATTTCGAAAAGATTCTTACCAATACCGACGCCTGCCTCACGCGTCAGTACGAAGCCTTGCTCAATACGGAGGAGATCAAGCTCGAGTTCAGGCCGGATGCAATCAGACGTTTGGCCGAAATCGCTTTCTCTGTTAACGAAAGAACCGAGAATATCGGTGCGCGCCGGCTATACACAGCGATGGAAAAACTACTGGAAGAGATTTCCTTCGACGCGGGCAATCGCGGCCCGCAAACCGTGTTGATCGATGCGGCCTACGTGGATGAACGTCTGAAGAGCTTGTCGCAGAGCGAAGATCTCGCTCGCTACGTGCTGTGAGTCGGCAATGAAAAAGATTATTGCGGCACTCGCGGTATGGATGTTCAGCCCCTTCGTTTTCGCGCAAATAACGGTGTCAGAACCATGGGTGCGGGCGACGGTCCCCGCGCAAAAAGTGACTGGCGGGTTCATGGAATTGAAGAGCGATCGCCCCACCGCATTAGTCGGCGCCACAAGTCCAATGGCGGGCGTCGTGGAAATCCACGAAATGCGGATGGATGGAGATATGGCGCGCATGCG
>DATEEW010000369.1:0-6309 GCA_035280965.1 Burkholderiales bacterium | reverse complement strand
CGCAGTCGCGGATATTCTCGGTTTGAGTCCATCCTCCGTTTCCCGGCTGTTCGCGGGCGCTTATCGCTTGCAGCCCGAACGCAAGAAAGAATGGGAGTTGGCGCTTCTATTCATCCGCCTTTTCCGTTCGCTCGATGCAATCCTGGGTCACGGCGAACAAGCCCACGCCTGGCTCAAAGGCGATAACCTCGCCCTCGCGGGCAAACCCATCGAACTCATCCGTAATACCGAAGGACTGGTGCGTGTCGTCCATTATCTGGACGCCTACCGAGGTCGCGTCTAGCGTTCAAACGGCGCAACTGCGCCTTTGGCGTGCGGTCGAGGCTCAGCACTTGGTCTCGACCACTTTGCTCGTCGATACCTTGGATGAACAAACCCTGATGGAACGCCTTCTGGAAGATTCCAAGCCGGGCCTACCGATAGAAACGGCCCGATTGCATTGGCTTTTGTTTACGCCCTTTCGCTATCCCCCATTGCCCCAAGGCTCTCGCTTTCGCGCCGTCGCCGATCCAGGTGTGTTCTATGGCGCCGCAGAGATTCGTACCGCCTGTGCTGAACTTGGTTTTTGGCGTTGGCGCTTTCTATTGGACAGTCCGAAGCTCGACCGCATCGACGCCAAAGCGCAAACCGTCTTCTTGAGTCAAATAAAGGGGTCGGGCGTGGATCTGCGATTGCCCCCTTGGGCCGGGCGTGCACAATGGACGGCGCCGGACGATTACAGTGCGTGCCAAACGTTCGCCAAAGCAGCGCGGCAAGCCGGGGTCGCTTTTATTCGTTATGAGTCCGTGCGCGATCCGCAACGAGCCGTTTGCGCCGCCGTGCTTCATCCGCAGGCGTTTACGCATAAACAACCGCTCGAAACACAGACTTGGCTCCTTACGGTCACACGGGCACGGGTTTTCTGGCGCAAGGATTCAGTGCTTGAAGCAGATGCTTTCGAGTTTGAGTATTCGCAATTCGAAGTCGAAAAAAGCGCAGCATCCAATCGCTAAAGCCTTACATTGACAATATTTCCGGCCGCTTCGCATAATCGCCCGCAACCCAACGTCCTGCCCAGGAAGGCGCCCCATCTCATGCCCATGCTTACCAAAGTCGCTCCGCTCACTTGCCTGACCCTCGTTTTACTCACCGCATGTGGAAAAGACGAAGCGCCGGCCGACGCGCAAACGAGCGCTGCACAGGGTCCCGCCACCATTACAGTGTTACTCGGTTCGGGTGCACCGCTCACCGGCAACATCGCGCATCTGGGCAAGGATCATGAGAACGGCGTTCGACTAGCAATCGAAGATTTGAACGCAAAGAATCTGCAAATCGAAGGCAAGACGCTCAAGCTGGAAGTGTTGAGCGAAGACGATCAGGGCGACCCCAGACAGGCGAGTCTGGTCGCGCAAAAACTGGTGGACGCGAAAGTGGCAGGCGTCATCGGCCACGTGACCTCCGGTCCGACCATTACCGCCTCGCAACGCTACAACGAAGCGGCCATCCCTCAAGTAAGTCCCTCGGCCACGAATCCGCAGTACACCTTGCAGGGATTCAAGGGTGCGTTCCGCGTGATGGCAAACGATATCCAGCAAGGCCTGGTACTCGGCTCTTATGCGGCACGCCAATTGGGCGCGAAGCGTATCGCCATTATCGACGACCGCACTGCTTATGGTCAGGGCTTGGCCGACGAAGTGGAAAAGGCGGCAAAAGCGGCTGGCGCCGTGGTAGTGGGGCGCGAATATACGAAGAACGACGCCACCGATTTCAAAGCGCAACTCACCAGCATCAAAAGTAAGAAACCCGACGTCGTCTTTTACGGTGGCATGGATGCTCAGGCCGGCCCGCTGGCCAAGCAGGCCAAACAACTGGGCTTGGGCGTGAAGTTGCTGGCTGGAGACGGCGGTTGCTCGCCCGAATTCATCAAACTCGCAGGTGATGCCGCTGAAGGCGCCTACTGTACCCAGACCGGCTTGCCTTTGGGCGATATGCCTAAAGGGGTCGATTTCGAAAAACGCTTCAAAGAAAAATTCGGCATCGAGGTGCAGATCTACGCGCCCTATGCCTACGACGCCGTTTATGTGTTGGTTGAAGCGATGGTGCGCGCAAATTCAACGGACCCGACGAAGTACTTGCCCGAAATCGCGAATACCAATCTGAGCGGTGTCAGCGGGCAGATTCAATTCGACGAAAAAGGCGATCTGCGCAATGGCGCAGTGACGGTGTACCAGATCAAAGACGGCAAGCTGAATGTGCTGGAAGTGGTCGGGGGTTCCGGGCTGGTGGCACAGGCGACCGCCGCAGTACAAGCTACCGCCGATGCGGCCCAAGAAGCCGGTGTTGCGACCGTAAACGCGGTGAGCGCGCCTACGCCGACGGCCGCAAAATAATCGACGCTCGATTCAAGAAAACGGCACCTTGGGTGCCGTTTTCTTTATGGAATTCCTCGGAATGTTCGACGAAGCGCAAAGTATGATTGCGACTGCGCGGAACTGCACGAACAAGGAAAAATAGAACAACGCCTCGCGCCCAAGCTCGCGATCGCGTCATCGCTAAAACTTTAAGCGGAGTTTCGCCAGATTTAAACGATGAGTTTCCATTTAGAAATTTTTCTCCAGCAAGTGATCAATGGCCTGGTGCTGGGAAGCGTGTATGCCTTGGTCGCGCTGGGCTACACCATGGTGTATGGCATTCTGGGCCTGATCAACTTTGCCCATGGCGACGTGGTCATGATCGGCGCCATGACGGCGCTCAGCGTGGCCATGCTGGTGCTCGGCATCGCGCCCGACCTGTCAGGGCCATTCGTGCTGCTGCTTGCGCTGCTGGGTTCGTTGCCCATCTGCATGGCGCTGGGCTATGGCATAGAACGGGTCGCATATCGACGTCTGCGCAATGCGCCGCGGCTGGCGCCTTTGATCACCGCGATCGGTATTTCAATGATTCTGCAAACCTCAGCGATGTTGATCTGGGGCCGCAACTACTACACGTTCCCGGAGTTCGTCTCCAACCAGCCGATGAATTTCTTCGGCGCCAGTATCACGCCGGCGCAAATATTGATTGTCGTGTCGGCAACGGTCCTCATGTACGCGCTCACGCAAATGGTGAATCGAACGCGACTGGGACGCGCAATGCGCGCCGTTTCGGAAAACCAGGCCGTTGCCCGTTTGATGGGCGTGAATGTGAACACGATTATTTCGATCACATTCATTATCGGTTCAGGCCTTGGGTGCATCGCCGGTCTAATGGTGGCCTCTAACTACAACATCGTGCATTACTACATGGGATTCATGCTCGGCCTCAAAGCGTTCACCGCGGCAGTACTGGGTGGCATCGGTAACTTGCACGGCGCGATGCTCGGCGGTTTGTTGCTCGGCCTGATCGAAAGCCTTGGAGCCGGGTATATCGGCGATCTCACCGGCGGTTTCCTAGGCAGCCACTATCAAGACGTGTTCGCCTTTTTCGTCCTCATCGTCGTGTTGATCTTCAGACCTTCCGGTTTGATGGGCGAGCGGGTTGCGGAGCGCGCTTAAGCGATGCTGAATATTTTCCCACCACGCCAAAAATGGATCGGCGTTGCGCTAATTGCGATCGCGCTGTTGCTCGTACCGTTCGTCGCAGGACACGCGGGCGGACCGGCGTGGGTACGCATTATCGATTTTGCGCTGCTGTATATCTTGCTTGCTTTGGGACTCAACATCGTTGTCGGATTTGCCGGGTTGCTCGATCTCGGCTACATCGCATTTTATGCGGTGGGCGCCTATGTCTACGCGCTGCTGGCATCGCCACACTTCGGGTTACACCTGCCGTTGTGGTTATTGTTGCCCTTGGGTGCCGCTGTAGCGGGCGTGTTCGGCATATTGTTAGGTGCGCCGACTTTGAAGTTGCGCGGGGACTATCTGGCCATCGTGACGCTCGGTTTCGGCGAAATCATTCGTATTTTTCTGAACAATCTGAACGCGCCAATCAATATCACCAACGGTCCCCAAGGCGTGAATCGCATCGACCCGCTGAATGTGGCGGGATTGACTTTATCCAAAGGCGTGGAAATCGGTGGTTTCCAAATACCCGGCGTGTATTTGCACTACTACCTGTTCCTTCTCATTGCCCTGGGAATTATTTTCGTGGGGATTCGCCTCGAAGATTCGCGAGTGGGGCGCGCGTGGATCGCGATTCGCGAAGACGAGGTGGCCGCCAAGGCGATGGGCATCAACACACGCAATATCAAACTACTGGCATTCGCCATGGGTGCCAGCTTCGGCGGTGTGGCCGGCGGATTGTTCGCGGGTTTCCAAGGATTCGTTAGCCCCGAGAGCTTCGTTCTGCACGAATCCATCATGGTGCTATGTATGGTGGTGTTGGGCGGTATGGGCAATATTCCAGGAGTGATTCTGGGCGCAGTGTTGCTCGCTACGCTGCCCGAAGTGTTTCGCTACACCATCGTACCGGTGCAACAAGCGCTGTTTGGCAAACAATTGATCGATCCCGAAGTGCTGCGGTTGATGCTCTTCGGCCTGGCGTTAGTCGTGATGATGCTCTTTCGGCCCTCGGGCATTTGGCCCTCGCAAGTGCGTAAACGCGAGCTGGCGCAATGAGTACGTTGCTGGAAGCGCGCAATCTCAGCAAACACTTCGGTGGCCTCACCGCTTTGAGCGAGGTCTCGATTTCCATCCAGCGCGGACAAATTTTTGGATTGATCGGCCCCAACGGCGCCGGCAAAACGACTTTTTTCAACGTGCTGACCGGCCTGTATCAACCTGACGGCGGCGAATGTGTCTTCGACGGTCAACCGCTCAACGTGCGGGCGCCGCATGAAGTCGCGCAAGCGGGCATTGCGCGCACGTTTCAGAACATACGTTTGTTCACCAATATGAGCGCGGTGGAAAACGTCATGGTGGGGCGACACGTGCGCACTCATGCGGGCGTAATCGGCGCCGTCTTGCGAACGCGCGCCACACGCGAGGAAGAGCGTCGCGTGCACGAACGCGCCGACCAATTACTGCGCTATGTAGGGCTGGCCGGCCATGACAATGAACTCGCCAAAAATCTTTCCTACGGAGCGCAGCGCCGGCTTGAAATAGCGCGGGCTTTGGCGACGGAACCAAAACTACTAGCGCTCGATGAGCCGGCCGCGGGCATGAATGCAACTGAGCGCGAAGATCTACGCAAACTTCTGGAGCGCATTCGCAGCGACGGCGTGAGCTTGCTTTTGATCGAACACGACGTAAAGTTGGTAATGGGCCTGTGCGATCGTGTGGCCGTGCTCGATTACGGCAAGAAAATCGCCGAAGGTGCGCCCGCGCAAGTGCAATGCGATCCCGCAGTCGTGGAAGCCTATCTGGGAGTTAGCGCATGAACCTGCTAGATGTGCGAGGTTTGCAAGTCAGCTACGGTGGCATCCAGGCTGTCAAAGGCATCGACTTGGAAATTCGAGCAGGCGAGTTGGTCACGGTAATCGGTGCCAATGGCGCCGGCAAAACCACCACTTTGAAAGCCTTGATGAGAATGCTGCCATGGAGCGGTGGCGAAGTGCTTTACAAAGGGGAGTCGCTTAAAACGCGGCCACCGCATGCGCTCGTGTATACGGGAATGGCTTTAGTGCCGGAAGGGCGTGGCGTGTTTGCGCGCCTTACCGTGCACGAGAATCTGGAAATGGGCGCCTATAGCCGTCGCGATGCTGCGGCAATCCGCAGCGACTTCGATCGGGTATACGATTTGTTTCCAAGACTCGCCGAACGGCGCGACCAACTGGCCGGCACCTTATCGGGCGGTGAGCAGCAAATGCTCGCAATGGGCCGTGCTTTGATGTGCAAACCCCAATTGCTTTTGCTCGATGAGCCCAGCATGGGTCTCGCTCCACTGATCGTACAGCGCATTTTCGAGGTCATTCGTAGCATCAACCGAGAGGGAACGACGATTCTCCTGGTTGAGCAGAATGCGAAGTTGGCTTTGGAAGCGGCCTCGCGAGCCTATGTGATGGAAAGCGGCACCGTGGTGTTATCGGGGGATGCGCGGTCGTTGTTGCATGATCCGAAGGTCTGTGCCGCATATCTGGGAGAGGTTGTCGCGTAGATGTAGCGTCCCTGGGGAGGGAATGCGATGTGGAAGTGGGTTCTCATGGCGGCTAGTTTGGCGTTTATGTGTGAGACGTGCATCGCCGCGTCAAACAAAAATATCGCTTATGTAGCAAATGGCGATGCGAGACAAACGCTCGACTTACACATGCCGCCGGCGAAGCGACCACCTTTGCTCATATTTGTTCATGGCGGTTTCTGGAGCGAAGGGGACGAGCGTTACAACATAGGTAACGGTATTGTGCGGGCGCTCGTGCCG
>DATEEW010000368.1:0-10067 GCA_035280965.1 Burkholderiales bacterium | reverse complement strand
GCGACGACCGGATGCGGCGCTTCGGGATCGAACTCGGTCGAGTTCGCACCCGCGAGACCGCATATATCGCGGGCGAATTCGATGACTGCGAGTTGCATACCCAGGCAGATGCCGAGGTAGGGGATTTTATTTTCGCGCGCGTAACGGATGGCCGCGATCTTGCCTTCCACGCCGCGTTTGCCGAAACCACCGGGCACCAGGACCGCGTCCACATCTTCCAAGGCTTCGGTGCCTTCACGCTCGATCGTTTCCGAATCGATGTAGCGGATGTTCACCTTCGCACGCGTATGGATGCCCGCGTGAGTGAGGCATTCGGATAGGGATTTGTAGGACTCGGTGAGATCCACATATTTGCCGACAAGCGCGATGGTGATCTGGTACTGCGGATGTTCCAGCGCGTAGACCAGCTTGTCCCACACCGAGAGATCCGCCGCTTTGGCGATCAGGTCGAGCTTGTGGCACACGATTTCGTCCAGCATTTGCTGATGCAGCATGGACGGAATCTTATAAATGGAATCCACGTCCCACACCGAAATCACGGAGTTGTAATTAAGGTTGCAGAACAGCGCGATTTTGCGTTTTTCATCTTCGGGTAGCGGACGGTCGGCGCGACACAACACCACGTCGGGCTGAATCCCGATTTCGCGCAGTTCCTTGACCGAGTGCTGCGTGGGCTTGGTTTTGATCTCGCCCGCGCTCTTGATATAGGGCACCAGCGTCAGATGGATGTAACAAGCGCTGCGCTCGCCCAGTTCCAGACGCATCTGGCGCACCGCTTCGAGGAAAGGCAGCGATTCGATATCGCCGACCGTGCCGCCGATTTCCACGATCGCCACGTCCACATCACCGGCGCCACGCTTAATGAAAGTCTTGATTTCGTCCGTGATATGCGGAATCACCTGTACCGTGCGTCCCAGATAGTCGCCGCGCCGTTCTCTCTTGATGACGCTTTCGTAAATCTGGCCGGTGGTGAAGTTGTTTACTTTCCGCATCTTGGCGGAAATGAAACGCTCGTAATGACCCAGATCCAGATCGGTCTCGGCACCATCCTGGGTGACGAAAACCTCTCCGTGCTGGAATGGACTCATCGTTCCCGGATCGACGTTGATGTAGGGATCGAGCTTTAGAAGAGTGACTTTGAGGCCGCGCGATTCAAGGATCGCGGCAAGCGAGGCGGCGGCGATACCCTTCCCCAACGAGGACACCACACCGCCCGAAACGAAGACATACTTGGTCATTGAGGATCAGGTATTCGGGATGGCGAATGATACCGGAAACGGCGGATCGAGGACAGAGTCTGGAACATAGAAATAGACTCTAACATTTGTAGACGTCACACCTACAATCAGCCCTATTTGGACATCCTTCAACTAGCGCCATGCAACGCGAAGTCATGCAATATGACGTGCTTATCGTCGGCGGCGGACCGGCAGGGTTGGCTTGCGCCATTCGCTTGAAGCAGTTGGCCGCGCGACGGGATGTTGAACTTTCGGTCTGCTTGATCGAAAAAGGGGCGGAAATCGGGGCGCATATTCTGTCGGGGGCCGTATTCGAGCCGCGCGCGCTCGATGAATTGCTGCCTGAATGGCGCGAAAGCGCCGACGCGCCGCTCAATACACCCGTCCTGGAAGATCGCCTGCTCTTTCTCACTGCAAAGCGGGCATACAAGCTGCCGATCCCGCCCAGCCTGGAAAATGGCGGCAATTTCATTATCAGTCTCGGCAATCTCTGTCGTTGGCTCGCCAAGCAAGCCGAAGCGCTGGGCGTGGAAATTTATCCGGGCTTCGCCGCGGCCGAAGTGCTCTACGACGAGTCCGGTGCAGTGCGCGGTGTGGCGACAGGCGACATGGGCGTAGCGCGCGACGGCACGCATACCGACAATTATCAGCCGGGCGTTGAACTACATGCACAGCAAACGGTGATTGCCGAAGGCTGTCGCGGCTCGCTGAGCAAGGAACTGATCGCGCGCTTCAAACTCGCCGCCGATTCGGAACCGCAGGTTTACGGTCTGGGTATCAAGGAACTGTGGGAAATCGATCCCGCGCTTCATCATCAAGGGCGGGTGATCCACACGCTCGGCTGGCCCATGGATGCCGCCACCTATGGGGGTGGTTTTCTTTACCACCTGGAAGATAACCAGGTCTATGTGGGCTTCGTGGTGGGTCTTGGCTATCGCAATCCTTATTTGTCGCCTTATGAAGAAATGCAGCGTTATAAAACGCATCCCGCACTGCGTGACACGTTTACAGGCGCGCATCGCATTGCTTATGGCGCGCGCGCAATTTCGGCCGGCGGTTTGCAATCGCTACCAAAACTAAGCTTTCCGGGTGGCGTACTCACCGGAGATGCAGCGGGTTTTTTGAATGTGCCGAAAATCAAAGGCAGTCATACCGCAATGAAATCCGGCATGACCGCCGCCGAAACGGTCTTCGATGTCATCCGCTATAAAGAAGGTAGAGAAGCGACGCAATACCGCACGCGCATGCGGAAGACCTGGGCATGGGAAGAGCTCTATGTCGCGCGAAATTTCAAGCCCGCGTTCCGCTGGGGCTTATTCGGCGGTCTGGCGCATGCTGCCTTGGAAGCTTATGTATTCAAGAGCGGCGCCCCTTGGACCTTGCAACATCACGACGCGGATCATCAGCGCCTCAAGCCTGCCGCGCGAAGCGAACGTATCGAATATCCCTCGCCTGACGGCGAGTTGACTTTCGACCGTCTGTCTTCAGTCTACGTTTCCAATACCCAGCACGAAGAAAATCAGCCCTGCCATCTGCGTTTGCGGGAACCGGCGCGCGCGATCGACGTCAATCTGGCGCAATACGACGCACCGGAGCAGCGTTATTGCCCGGCGGGCGTATACGAAATTCTTCGCGACGAAGGCATACCGCGTTTGCAAATCAACGCGGCCAATTGCGTGCATTGCAAAGCCTGCGACATCAAAGATCCGACGCAGAACATCGACTGGACCGTGCCGCAAGGCGGCGACGGCCCGAACTATCCGAATATGTAAGGCTTACTCGGAACCGAGAGAACTCTCGGGCGCACGGCGCAGATCGAGCGTGAAGGGGTATTGCGGGTTGCGACCTTCGGCTTTGACTTCCATCGGCCCCGGCGTATGACCATGATCCCAGAAGCGCGCGAGGCGGCGCGCTTCGGCTTCGTTGGCGTTGACCGGGAAAGTGTCGTAATTGCGCCCGCCCGGATGGGCGACATGGTAAGTGCAGCCGCCCACAGAGCGGCCACTCCAACTGTCGAACAGATCAAAGACCAACGGTGCCTGTACGCCTATCGTGGGATGCAAGGCCGAAGGCGGATCCCAGGCGCGATAACGAACCCCTGCGACATACTCGCCTGCGACGCTCGTCGGCGCGAGCGGCACCGGTCGGCCGTTGCAGAGCAGCACATGACGCTCGCCATTCATATGGTTCACGCGCACTTGCATGCGCTCCACCGAGGAATCGACATAGCGCGAGGTACCGCTCTCGGATACCTGCTCGCCCAATACATGCCAAGGTTCGATAGCCTGGCGCAATTCGATTTTGATGCCTTGGTACACCACCGTGCCGTAACGCGGGAAACGGAATTCGAGAAATGGCGCGAACCATTCCTGCTCGAAGGCATAGCCGGCGCGGCGCAGATCGGCAATCACGTCGTTCATATCCTGCGCAATGAAATGCGGCAGCATGAAACGGTCATGCAGTTCGGTGCCCCAGCGAATGAGGGGACGTCGGTAAGGTTCACGCCAGAAACGTGCCACCAATGCGCGCAGCAACAACATTTGCAGCAGACTCATCCGTGGATGAGGCGGCATTTCGAAGGCGCGAAATTCGACGATACCCAGACGGCCCGTGACGGTGTCAGGCGAATACAATTTGTCGATGCAGAATTCGGCGCGATGCGTATTGCCGGACAGATCGACGAGCAGATTGCGCAGCAGACGATCGACCAGCCAAGGCTTCAAGGTCTCCTCGCCTAAGTCGAGCTGTTCACTCATCTGCTGAAAAGCGATTTCCAGTTCGTAGAGGCTTTCGTGACGCGCTTCATCGACGCGCGGCGCCTGACTCGTGGGTCCGACGAACATGCCGGAGAAGAGGTAGGACAAAGCCGGATGATTCTGCCAATAGGCGATCAGGCTCATCAGCACATCGGGCCGCCGCAGCATGGGTGAATCGGCGGGCGTCGCGCCGCCGAGGGTCACATGATTACCGCCACCGGTGCCGGTATGCCGACCGTCGAGCATGAATTTATCGGTGCCCAGGCGACATTGACGCGCCTCTTCATACAGGATTTCGATATTGCGCAGCAGCTCTGTCCAGTTGCGCGCCGGCATGATGTTGACTTCGATTACACCAGGATCGGGCGTGATCTTGAAATTACGCAAACGCGAGTCGTCGGGCGGTGGATAGCCTTCGATACGCAACGCGATCTTCAAGTCGTCCGCCGTGTCTTCCACCGCGTGCAGCAATTCCACATAGTCTTCCAGCAGCGAGAGCGGCGGCATGAAAATATGCAGAACACCCTCTCGAACTTGCGCGCACAGCGCGGTATGAATGATTTCGCGCGGATCGTAATCCTCCGTGGGCGGCGGCGCGGGCTTGCGTGCCTTGCGTCGCTTTGCTGCGGATGGCAACTCGCCCTGCTCGGCGAAAGGATCAGGCGGAAATTCCACTTCCACGTCGGCGGGCGCAACCCAAGGCAGCGAGTCGAGCGGCAAGCGCAGGCCCATGGGCGAATCACCACCCACGAGGTAGATATATTTCCGCCGCAGCGGCCATGGGCTTGAACGCCAGCCGGGCAAGGGGCCGGGGATTTCCTGCCCCTCTTCCACACTTTCATCCTGCTTGATTGCTTCGCGCGCATGCGCCTTGAGCGGCAACACATAACCCACTGGTTCGTCCAATGCGCCTGCAAGCTGCTGCGCGATGCGGCGCCGGTCGTCGCCCTCCGCTAGTGAAGCACTAAACGGATCGAAGTTCTCCGGCCAGCGCGCTTCTTCGTCGATAGCACGCAGAGGATCTTCATAAGCAGGCAATACATAACGCGGCGAAAGCCCCAACTCTCGGGCTAGCGCGACAAGAAAACGCCCTGCCTCAGTTGCATCGCGCTGGTCGTTCAGTTCCGCCGGATTGATGAGCGCCGGATTGCGCCATAAAGCCTCGCCATCTTCGCGCCAATAGCAGCCCAGCGCCCAGCGCGGCAGCGGCTCTCCCGGATACCATTTGCCCTGACCGAAATGCAGCAGCGCATCTTGCGCAAAATGCGGATGCAAGCGTTGCAGCAGTGTTCCTGCCAGCTCACGCTTAGTCTCCGACATCGCCGTGGTATTCCATTCCTCGCCTTCCATATCGTCAATGGAAATGAAAGTCGGTTCGCCGCCCTGCGTCAGACGCACATCCTGTTTTTCCAGTTGGACATCGACGGCAAGGCCCAGGTCGACAATCGCCTGCCACTGCTTGTCGCTATAGGGTTTGGTGACGCGGGGATCTTCATGAATGCGGATAATGCGCATGGAGAAATCCATATGCGCTTCGCACACCTCTGTCGCGCCGACGACTGGCGCAGCAGAAGAAGGCGTGGCCGTGCAGGCGAGCGGAATATGCCCTTCGCCCGTAAGCAGGCCGGAGGTGGGATCGAGGCCGATCCAGCCCGCGCCCGGCACATAAGCCTCGCACCAGGCATGCAGATCGGTGAAGTCCTTGTCCGTGCCCGAAGGGCCATCCAACGCCTTCACGTCGGCGGCAAGTTGGATCAGATATCCCGAAGCGAAACGCGCTGCCATACCCATCCGGCGCAAGGCCTGCACCAGCAGCCAGGCCGAATCGCGGCAGGAACCGAGCCCCGTTTCCAAGGTGTGATCCGGCGTCTGCACACCGGCTTCCATGCGCACGACATACGAGATGTCGGCTTGTGCCTGCTGATTGATGGCGACGAGAAAATCCACGATCGCCATATCCGGCTTGACGACTTTGCTGCGCGCCTGTTCCGCCCAGCTTTCGAAGCGCGGCCCTGCGACCTCGCGCTCCAGATAAGGTGCCAGTTCGCGTCGCAACTGTTCCGGATAGTCGAAGGGAAATTTGCTCGCGTAATCCTCAACGAAAAAGTCGAAGGGATTGATGACCGTCATGTCGGCCACCAGATCGACCTCGATCTCGATCGTGTCGGATTTTTCCGGGAACACAAGACGGGCGAGCCAGTTGCCGTAGGCGTCCTGCTGCCAGTTGATGAAATGTTTGGCGGGACTGACTTTGAGCGAATAGCCGCTTACGGGGGTACGGGTATGTGCGGCAGGCCGCAGGCGAACCTCGTGCGCTCCCAGGCTTACCAGACGATCAAATCGATAACTAGTGCGGTGGTTCAGCGCGACACGAATGGCCATCCAGGATCTATCTCATCATTCTGCACGGCCGCGACAGAGAGATAGAACATCGTGGCGATGCGGTTCTACTGCCATTCGAAACTGGGCAGATTCGTAAAAACCTTGCGCAAGCCGTCGCTCCACTGCTGTCGCAGTCCGCGCATGTAGTCGTCGCGCTCGTCAAAACGGCGAGTCTTGGTCACCCGCAGCGTGTCGCGTTCATAACAGAGCAGATCGATGGGCATACCCACCGAAATATTGGAGCGCATCGTTGAATCGAAGGAGACGAGCACGCATTTTGTGGCTTCGTCCATGGTCGTGTCGCTTTTGATGACGCGGTCAAGAATGGGCTTGCCGTATTTCGTTTCGCCGATCTGGAAAAAAGGCGTCTCCGGCGTCACCTCGATGAAGTTGCCTTCGGAGTACAGCATGAACAGCCGCTGTTCTTCACCGTGGATTTGTCCACCGACGATGAAACACGCGCCGCTTTCGATATTCGATTGCAGAAGGAAAGGGGCGTCTCTCTGACGCACCTCGCGCAATGCGTCGCCCAGCAGTTCCAAAATGTGGAACATCGAGCTTACGTTCAATAGCGTCCGACCGTTGTTCTGGCGAATGCTCTGATCCAGATGATTCAGCGTCGCCTGTGTCACGGCAAGATTGCCCGAACATAGAATGACAAGTACCCGCTCCCCCGAGACCTCGTAGACTTTCATCTTCTTGTACGTGGAGATGTTGTCGATTCCCGCATTGGTGCGCGAATCGGAAGCAAACACAATCCCCGCGTCGAGTAACGTGGCCGCGCAATACGTCATTCTTTCGTTTCCTGCTTATTGCAGGCTGGGATGCCTGTTAGGCCTAGCTTAGCGGGAGCTGTGTAGGGGGACAAGCGGAGAATTAGAAAGGAAGCCGACTAACTTTAGACAAGCATGTATGCAAGTTTGGCTTTTATTAAAACTGAGCTTCCGCCAACATCAACGTGCTTTGCGCGCCCTGCCGCATGGCCTCGAAAAGCGCCGGTACCTGAGTTAGAAAGGTTGCCGCGTAAAAGGCCGCGCTGACCTGCTTCGCTTTGGCGAATTCATCCTCACTGTCGAGCCGCTGCGTCACCGATGCGGCGCGTGTCATCTGCCAACCGCCGCAAAGCGTGCCCATCATTTGCAGAAAAGGCACGGAAACCGCGTAAGCGAGCTTGGGATCCTGCGCATGAGCGTCGAGAATCCAGCGCACTGCTGCTTCGTAGGCATCGACGGCTTGGGTGAGCGTGATGCTTTGGCAGTCCTTGGCTACGGTGCGGATTTCCGCTGCAAGCGCGAAGGCAGCGGCGCCGCCGTCTCGCACGATCTTGCGCCCAATCAAATCGTTCGCCTGAATGCCCGTCGTGCCTTCGTAAATGGTGGTGATGCGCGCGTCGCGCAGATGTTGCGCAGCGCCAGTCTCCTCGATGAAACCCATACCGCCATGCACCTGCACACCCGTCGATGCGACATCGATGGCGGTTTCGGTGGACCAACCTTTTACGATGGGAATCATCAGATCTACAAACGCCTGCTGCTCTTTGCGCACCGCTTCGTCCTGATGATGCGTCGCGCGATCGATGGCTGCCGCTACGACATAGGCCACGGCGCGCATCGCTTCGGTTTGCACTTTCATGCGCATCAGCATGCGCCGCACATCGGGGTGCGCGATGATGGGCACTTGCGCACCGGTTTCCATATCTCGACCCTGCACGCGTTCGCGCGCATAGCCGAGGGCCTGCTGATAAGCGCGTTCGGCGATCGACAACCCCTCCATGCCCACGGCGAAACGCGCGGCATTCATCATCACGAACATATATTCGAGGCCGCGATTGGCTAGACCAACCAGATAACCCACCGCGCCGTCCTTCTCGCCATAGGCCATGACTGCTGTCGGACTCGCATGGATGCCCAGCTTATGTTCCAGCGAAAGGCAACGCACATCGTTGCGCGCGCCTAGCGAGCCGTCCTCGTTCACCTGAAACTTGGGAACGATGAACATCGAAATGCCTTTCACACCCGCGGGCGCATCCGGCAGGCGAGCAAGAACCAGGTGCACGATGTTTTCCGCTAAATCGTGTTCGCCGTAGGTAATAAAAATCTTCTGGCCGTAAATGCGGTAGTGATCTCCATCGGGTATCGCACGCGTTTTGATTTGCGCCAGGTCGGAACCGGCTTGCGGTTCGGTGAGATTCATGGTGCCGGTCCACACGCCTTCGGCCAGCTTGGGGATGTAAAGCGCCTTCTGTTCAGGTGTGCCGCATAGTTGCAACGCTTCGGCGGCGCCCGAACTCAACATGGGGCACAGCGAAAAGGACATATTCGCGGACTTCCACATTTCCATGACGGGCGCGGCCACGATTTTTGGCAAGTCCTGCCCACCGAACTCGCTCGGAAACTCCAGACTATTCCACCCCGCTTCGATGAACTGCTTATAGGCTTCCTTGAAGCCTGGGGGCGTCGTGACTTCTTCGCCCTTCAATGTCGAGCCTTGCTGATCACCAACCCGATTCAGCGGCGAAAGAACTTCCGTGGCAAAGCGCGCGCTTTCTTCGAGGATGTGATCGACCAGTTCGAGGTTGGCGTCTTCACAACCGGGCAGTTGGGCAATTTCTTCAATGGCGGCGAGATGCTTCAGCACGAAGCGCATATCGCGCAGAGGGGCGAGGTATTCGCTCATGGCGTGTCCTTAAAAACTAGACCCACAGAAAACAGGAAAAAAGCTTATTTGTCATTCCCGACAGCGGCGCAGGCGAGTGGATCGGGAATCCATTTTGGTGGGCTGCTGGATTCCCGCGTACGCGGGAATGACTGCATCAACCGCGATCCAATGCGTCGATCAATTGCGGCACGACCTCAAATAAATCGCCGACCAATCCGTAATCCGCGACGCCGAAAATGGGGGCTTCGGGATCCTTGTTGATGGCGACAATAATGCGACTGTCTTTCATGCCGGCCAAATGTTGAATGGCGCCGGAAATGCCGACGGCGATATACAACTCCGGCGCGACGATCTTCCCCGTTTGCCCCACCTGCCAATCGTTGGGAACGTAGCCTGAGTCAACGGCTGCACGACTGGCGCCAAGTGCGGCGCCGAGTTTGTCCGCCAATTGCTCCAACATTTTGAAGGCATCGGCCGAACCCAAACCGCGACCGCCCGACACAACGACGCGCGCGCCGCCGAGTTCGGGGCGCTCGCTTTGCGGTGTTTCGCGCGACAACACATGTGATTGCGAGTTGGGCGCACCCGGCGCAATCGTCTCGATAGGCGCGGAGCCGCCGGCTTTCGCCGCTTCGAAGGCGGTGCTGCGAATGGTCAACACCTTGATCGCGTCGTCAGACTGAACGGTCGCAATAGCATTGCCCGCATAGATCGGCCGTTTGAATGTGTCGGCGGATTCGATCGCGATGACATCGGAGATTTGCGCCACGTCCAGCAGGGCGGCAATGCGCGGGGCGAGATTCTTGCCGAAGCTGCCGGCAGGCAACAAGACATGACTATGGGCGTTGGCAATACCGGCGATGAACGGGGCCAACGCTTCGGGACTTTGGTCTTTGTAATCCGGCGACTCGCATAAAAGAACTTTCGCCAATCCCTCGTATCCCGCTGCCGCCTCGGCAACCGCGCGACATGCATCGCCGATCACCAACATCGTTGTATCCGACCCGAGTTTTTGCGCGGCGCCGAGCACATG
>DATEEW010000367.1:0-2722 GCA_035280965.1 Burkholderiales bacterium | reverse complement strand
GCCGTGGATCGCGGTGAGTCTTCTCGTTGCAACTTGTCCTTGCGCCTTGTCGCTCGCAACACCGGTGGCCTTGACGACCGCAACAGGTCGTCTAGCGCGCCAGGGGATGATCGTCACCAGCGGTCATAGCATCGAAGCGCTGGCGCTTGCCACCGATTACGTTTTCGACAAGACCGGGACACTGACCGATGGCGAATTGAGCGTGCACAACATCAAGCCTCGTGACGGCCTTTCGGCACGCCAATGTCTTGCGATCGCCAACGTTTTGGAAAGCGGCTCCGAACATCCGATTGCCAAAGCCATTCGCATTCATGCGCAGGCGTCGCAGCCGCTTTTGCTGCCGCAAATTGAAGCGCACAGCAGCATTGCGATCCCGGGCCGCGGCGTGGAGGCGCGCATCGAAGGTCAACGTTATCGTCTCGGGACTTTCGATTTCTGCGCGGCCATATGTGTGAACTTGAATGTGCGTGCGCAAAGAAACGGGACGGCATCGACGCGCAACACGCGAGTGTGGTTGGCTCGCGACGGTGCGATATTGGCCAGTATCGATTTGTCCGACCGCATCAAAGCGGAGGCCGGTACGTTGATCGAGGCCTTGCGTGCGGCCGGCAAGAATGTGCACTTGCTTAGCGGCGATGGTCTGGGTGCCGCACTGAAGGTGGCATACGAGCTGAACATCGACTCCGTACGGGCGAATGCGACGCCGGCGGAAAAGCAGGAATACGTCGCCGCATTGCAAAGAAGCGGCGCCAAAGTGGCCATGATCGGGGATGGCGTCAACGACGCGCCGGTGCTGGCGCAGGCGGATGTGTCGGTCGCCATGGGCGGCGGCGCGACGCTGACGCAATCGCAAGCGGATGCCGTGCTGATCAGTGGGCAACCGCGCGATTTGCAAGACGCGGTGGCGCTCACGCGGCGCACGCTGCGGATCATTCATCAAAATCTGAGTTGGGCTTTCGCCTACAATTTCTTTGTCATTCCGTTGGCGGCAATCGGCTGGGTCAACCCCTGGATCGCCGGCCTGGGTATGTCGGTCAGTTCTCTGCTGGTGGTGCTCAATGCATTGCGCCTCAGAGGGAGGGGCATCTAATGGCGGCGCTGATAAAGGTCTATCGATGATCGTCGCCGCCAGCTTAGAGCGTCCACGGCGTTGCTTCGCTTTGTCCTCGCTCGTACAGCTACGCACACTCGCGATCGTACTTGGCACTTAACCGGACATTCCCAATGGACATACTCTATTTGCTAATCCCCCTGTCGCTGGTGCTGGTCTTTCTGATCGGCGCGGTGTTCTGGTTTGCCCTGCGATCGGGTCAGTTCGACGACCTGGAAGCCCCGGCCTTCAAAATCCTTATCGACGACGATAGTACCGATCGCATCAATTAGATCGATCGGGCCTAAATTTCCCGCATCGATACCTGGACATCGGTTTTCTCGATAAGGGTCACACCTCATAGTCGACTCATTTGATCCACATCAACCGAGCGCTGGCTCCAAGTCCTAAGATGCGCTCATAAATGGCGGAACGAGTGTCCGCCGACGGATTGCTATTTGGGGAACGTATCGATGGAAGACACGCAAAGCACATATAACTACAAGGTTGTGCACCAATTTTCCGTGATGACGGTGATTTGGGGCATCGTGGGCATGCTGGTCGGCGTATTTATCGCCGCACAGTTCATCTGGCCCGACCTCGGGCACGGCATCCCCTGGCTCTCCTTCGGGCGACTGCGGCCGCTACATACCAACGCTGTGATCTTCGCCTTCGGGGGCTCGGCGCTGTTCGCGACCTCTTACTACGTCGTGCAGCGCACCTGTCAAACGCGATTGTTCTGCGACAAGCTTGCCGCCTTCACGTTTTGGGGTTGGATGGCCGTCATTGTGCTTGCAGCGATCACCTTGCCCGCCGGTTATACGAGCTCCAAGGAATACGCCGAACTCGAATGGCCGATCGACATTCTGATCGCGGCGGTTTGGGTGTCGTACGCCATCGTTTTTTTCGGCACCATCGCCAAACGCAAAACGCCGCATATCTTTGTGGCGAACTGGTTTTTCGGCGCTTTCATTCTCACTGTGGCGGTGCTGCATATCGTTAATAGCGCCGCGATTCCCGCCAGTTTCACAAAATCCTATTCCGCCTATGCGGGCGTGCAGGATGCGATGGTGCAGTGGTGGTACGGCCACAACGCGGTGGGCTTTTTCCTGACAGCGGGCTTCCTCGGCATGATGTATTACTTCGTGCCGAAGCAGGCGCAGCGCCCGATCTATTCCTATCGACTGTCGGTGGTTCATTTCTGGGCGCTGATTTTCACGTACATGTGGGCGGGCCCGCATCATCTGCACTACACGGCGCTGCCCGATTGGACGCAAAGCGTGGGCATGCTGTTTTCGCTGATTCTCCTGGCGCCGTCTTGGGGCGGCATGATCAACGGCGTAATGACGCTATCCGGCGCTTGGCACAAGCTGCGCACCGATCCGATCCTCAAGTTCCTCATCGTGTCTCTGTCCTTCTATGGGATGGCGACCTTCGAAGGACCGATGATGTCCATCAAGACGGTGAACGCGCTTTCGCACTTCACCGACTGGACCATCGGCCATGTGCACGCCGGCGCCCTCGGTTGGGTCGGCTTCATCAGCATCGGCTCGATCTATTACCTGATTCCGCGCATGTACGGCCGCACTGAAATGTGGAGCACCAAGCTCATTACCCTGCATTTCTGGATCG
>DATEEW010000366.1:0-4389 GCA_035280965.1 Burkholderiales bacterium | reverse complement strand
GCCGATGCGGCGGACCGTGTCGATGAAACGTTCTTCTTCATGCTCGCGGCTGGCGATGTAGCAATTGATCAGCTTTTCGATCACGTCCGGGATTTCCGCTTGCGCGAACGAACGTCCGATCACTTTGCCGATGGACGCGTTATTGCCCTGTGCGCCGCCGATGGAAACTTGATACCACTCTTCGCCTTGCTTATCGACACCGAGAATGCCGATGTGGCCGACATGATGATGGCCGCAAGAATTCATGCAGCCGGAAATGTTCAGATCGAGATCGCCGATGTCCCACAGATAATCGAGGTCGTCGAAACGTTCCTGGATTGCCTGTGCAATGGGGATTGACTTCGCGTTCGCGAGCGAACAGAAATCGCCGCCGGGGCAGCAGATGATGTTGGTGAGCAGGCCGATGTTGGGCGTGGCAAAGCCCAGGGCTTTCGCTTTTTCCCAGATTTCGAGCAGGTCGCTTTGCTTCACGCTCGCCAGCACGATGTTCTGTTCGTGCGTGATGCGGCATTCGCCCTGGCTGTACTGATCCATCATGTCTGCAACCGCGGTCATCTGTTCCGAGGTCGCATCGCCGGGTGGAATGCCGGTTGGTTTGAGCGACAAGGTCACAGCGGCGTAGCCGGGTACTTTATGCGGATGCACGTTGCGCTTGTGCCAGGCAGCGAAAGCCTTGTTGGTGGCAAGCGCGGCTTCAAGCACCGGCGTATTCGCCGGCAGGTTTTCGTAGACCGGGCGCGTGAAGCGCGATTCGACACGCTGCACTTCTTCTTCGATCAGCGTCGCGGGGCCGTCTTTTAGATGCGCCCATTCCTCTTCGACCATGCTGGCGAACTTCTCGGCACCGAATTCCTTCACGATGATCTTGATACGTGCCTTGGCTTTGTTGTCGCGGCGGCCGTAGCGGTTGTACACGCGCATGATGGCGTCGAGATAAGTCAGCAGATGCGGCCAGGGCAGGAATTCACGGATCACGCTGCCGATGATCGGCGTGCGGCCCAGACCGCCCCCGACGACGACGCGGAAGCCCACCAAGCCGTCGTCTGAACGTACGGCATGCAGACCGATGTCGTGCACCATCACCGCGGCGCGGTCGCTCTGAGCGCCATTCACGGCGATCTTGAACTTGCGTGGCAGACGCGCGAACTCGGGATGGAAAGTCGACCACTGACGAATGACTTCGCACCACACGAAGGAATCGACGATTTCGTCGGGCGCTACACCGGCGAACTGATCGGCGGTCACGTTACGCACGCAGTTGCCGCTGGTCTGAATGGCATGCATTTGCACTGTCGCGAGATCGGCGAGGATGTCCGGCACGTCTTTCAACTCCGGCCAATTGATCTGCAGATTCTGGCGTGTGCTGAAGTGACCGTAGTTCTTGTCGTACTTCTTCACGATGTGCGCAAACATGCGCATCTGCTTCGAAGATACGAGGCCGTAGGGAATGGCGATACGCAGCATGTGTGCATGCCGCTGCATGTACAGGCCGTTCTGCAAACGCAAGGGTAGGTATTCCTCGCGGACGATCTTGCCATCGAGGTAGCGCTGCGTCTGGTCGCGAAATTGCGCGACGCGCTCGTCCACAATGCGTTGATCGATTTCGTCGTAGATATACATTTTTTCTACAAAACTCGCTTGAGTAGGAGATTGGCCGCGACAGCGATCAGCGTAATTGCCAACACGCGGCGCAGGATAGTCTCAGGGAGTCGCTTGCCAATCAAGCTGCCAATAATTATCCCGGGTATAGAGCCTATTAATAGGCCGGTCAGGAGACTGAAATTCACAGTTCCGAGCCAGATATGTCCCAAGCCCGCGATGGCGGTGAGAGGAACGGCATGCGCGATGTCGGTGCCCGCGACTTTAATCACCGAGAGGCGCGGATGAAGCGTCAATATGAGCGTTGCACCTAACGCGCCTGCACCCACCGAAGTCACGCTCACCAGCGCGCCCAGAACAACGCCGGAAATAACGGTCCCAATCGCGGCTTTGCGCGGACTGGTGACACCGAAGCGCTTGGCCACACCACCGAACTGCTTGCCGAGCAGCATTGCCACGGCCGTAAATATCAACGCGACCGACAGGCTGATTTCTATCAGCGCGGATTTGTTCGCTACGCCGAAATGCTTCATCAGCAAGATCGTCAACCCCGCCGCCGGCAGGCTTCCTAGACACAGCATACCGGCAATGCGCCAGTCGACCGAATCTTGAATGCGATGCGTGAAAGTCCCCGCTGTCTTCGTTAGCGCGGCGAAAACCAGATCAGTTCCCACGGCAATTGCCGGTGGAATGCCGAAGCCCGTAGTCAGTACCGGCGTCATGATGGAGCCGCCCCCGACACCGGTGGCGCCTACCAACAGTCCGACGACGAGGCCGGGGACGATGTACCAGACGAGTTCCATAAAGCCCATTTCGGTGGGATCCGAGAGGTTGCGATCCTACAAAAGACCTGATATGAATAGAACGAATTAAAAATCATAGCTCAATAACTTTTAGTTATATAAATATAACCATGAATTTCCAGCAACTGCGCTATGTGCGCGAAACTGTGCGGCGGAACCTCAACCTGACCGAGGCCGCCAATGCCTTATTCACCTCCCAGCCAGGGGTTTCCAAGCAAATCAAGGAGTTGGAGGAGGAACTTGGCATTCAGATTTTCGAGCGACGGGGCAAACGCTTTGTCGCCCTCACTGAACCGGGCCGCGCTGTCGTCGATATTATCGATCGCGTGCTCAACGAGGCTGAGAACCTGAAAAGGGTGGGAAGCGACTTCGCCGATGAGGAGGCGGGCAACCTGGTGATAGCAACGACTCACACTCAAGCCCGCTATGCGCTACCGCAGGTGATTCGGGAATTTCGCAAGCGTTATCCGCGAGTCCATCTTTCTCTTTCTCAAGGCCATCCCCAGCAGATCGCCCAGATGCTTCTTCGGCACGACGCTCATATCGGAATCGCGAGCGAATCACTGACCGAATACCCGGATCTGCTGGCGATGCCCGGTTATCAATGGCATCACGTGGTGGTTGTGCCGGCGGGGCATCCGCTCCTCGAGAGCGAGCGCCTCACAATCGAACAGCTCTCGCAATATCCGATCATTACCTACAGCCCCGCTTTTACCGGCCGCGCGCAGATTGACGAAGCCTTCGCTGCGCACGGCGCACCGCCGGATGTGGTGTTGACGGCCATCGACTCGGACGTCATCAAAACCTACGTCGAATTGGGCTTGGGCGTGGGGATCATCGCAGCGATGGCCTTCGAAGGCGACCGGGACACGGCCTTACGCGCGATCGATGCCGGCCATTTGTTTCGCAACACCACGACGCGCATCGCGATCCGGCGCGGAGCCTATCTGCGCGGCTTTGCGTATGAATTGATCGAGCTCTTCGCGCCGCATCTGGGGCGCCATGTCATCGAACAAGCGCTGGCGGGCGAGGGCGCCGACTACTCACTGTAGAAATATAGAAATAAAAAAGCCGGTCCCGTAGGACCGGCTTTCCCGCTTCCCTCTCCCGGAATGCTGTTTTTAACGTCCGCCGCGCACAGGGCGAGGCGAGCCGGGCAATGCATGCTGCCGCGGCAATAATTTGTACGCGACAAAAGCAGCCGCGCCAATCAAGACGATTTCAAGCATTTGTACCTCCACGTACCCCGCCTGTCATTGTTGACACGATGCCTGGGCAGCAGCTTCTTGTCTCTCGTTTCCTGCGCGCCGCGGTGACGAATTTTGCGAGGCTGCCTGAAAAAGATAGTTGTTGCGATGCGGGCACGCCCTCTGCAGCCGAGAGAATGTATCTCGCGTAGGAGGTGTCTATGTTGAACGGAAAGAAAATCGCGATTCTGGTTGCCGAAGGCTTCGAGCAATCGGAAATGGTGGAGCCAAAACGGGCCTTGGAAGAGGCGGGTGCTCAGACCGCCATCGTTTCGCCGGCTGAGGGGCGGGTACAAAGCTGGAAACATTTCGACAAGGCGGATACCTTCACAGTGGATGTGCCGCTCGCTCAGGCGAACGCGGAGGAGTTCGATGCCTTGGTGCTGCCCGGTGGAGTGGCAAATCCCGATCAGTTGCGGATGAAACCCGAGGCGGTTCGATTCGTGAAATCTTTTGTGGACGCAGGCAAACCGGTAGGCGTAATTTGCCACGGCCCCTGGACTTTGATCGAAGCCGATTGCGTGCGCGGTCGTCGCATTACTTCGTGGCCTTCACTTAAAACGGATTTACAAAACGCAGGCGCGGACTGGGTCGACGAAGAAGTGGTGGTCGATCAGGGCTTGGTATCCAGTCGCAAACCCGCTGACCTGCCCGCTTTCAATCGCAAGCTGATCGAAGAAGTGGCCGAAGGACGGCATGGCGCCGGCCGGCGCGTTGATAGGACGGTAGATGCTCCGACC
>DATEEW010000365.1:0-2697 GCA_035280965.1 Burkholderiales bacterium | reverse complement strand
CTACCGCAAGCTGATCGAACAGCTTGGCCTGCGCAAGTAACATCCCGCAAACGCCCGCGATCTTTTATCGTGGGCGTTTTGTTTTGCGGTCCCGATTCCCCATTGCAGCGCCGCGCCGTCCCACTCTACGGATGCGTTCGCACGCTGTCGCCATTTGAACCCTAAGGAGATGGCGTTGAACCTCAATCTCAAACCGACTAAAAAAACTTTTACTTACGGTGCCCATCAAGTGACGATGGAAACCGGCGAAATCGCGCGCCAATCGACCGGCGCCGTTATCGTCAATATGGACGACACTGTTGTCCTCTGTGCGGTCACCGCATCCAAGGATGCGAAACCGGGCCAGGACTTCTTCCCCTTGACCGTCGACTACGTTGAGAAAACCTACGCTGCGGGCAAGATCCCCGGCGGTTTTTTCAAGCGCGAAGGCAAGCAAAGCGAAAAGGAAATTCTGACCTCGCGCCTCATCGACCGTCCGATCCGTCCGCTGTTCCCCGAAGGTTTTTACAACGAAGTGCAGGTTGTCGCGACCGTGATGTCGGTCAACCCTGAAGTCGATCCCGATATCGCCGCCATGATCGGCGTGTCCGCTGCACTGACGATTGCTGGTCTGCCTTTCAATGGTCCCATTGCTGCCGCGCGCGTGGGCTATGTCGACGGTCAGTACGTCTTGAACCCGACCGCCTCGCAACTCAAGGAGAGCAAGCTCAATCTCGTCGTCGCCGGTACCGAACACGCAGTGTTGATGGTTGAATCCGAAGCGCAGCAATTGCCCGAAGACGTGATGCTCGGTTCGGTGGTCTTCGGCCACGAACAGATGCAAATCGCGATCAATGCCATTAACGAATTGGCGGATGAAGCCGGTAAACCGCAATGGGATTGGCAGCCCGCGGCGACGAACGAAGCGCTCATTGCGCGCGTCAACGAGCTGGCCGAGGCCCATGTGCGCGAAGCCTTCCGCATGAAACAGAAGCAGGTGCGCAACAACCGCCTCAACGAAATCCGCAATAGCACCATCGAGACGCTCGTTGCCGCAGATCCCTTGGTCGACGCCAATCTGATCAAGGAAACTTTCTTCAATTTGGAATCGCGCATTGTGCGCAGCCAGATCCTCGATGGCGAGCCGCGCATCGACGGCCGCGATACCCGCACCGTACGCCCGATTGACGTACGCGTGGGTGTACTGCCACGCACCCATGGTTCCGCGTTGTTCACACGCGGCGAAACGCAGGCGCTAGTGGTCGCGACTTTGGGTACCGGCCGCGATGAACAGATCATCGACGCGCTGATGGGCGAATATAAAGACCGCTTCATGCTCCACTACAACATGCCTCCCTACGCAACCGGCGAAACGGGTCGCATGGGCGCACCCCGTCGTCGTGAAATTGGCCATGGCCGTTTGGCGAAGCGGGCGCTGCTTGCCGTGCTGCCCTCTGCAGAAGAGTTTGCTTACAGCATGCGCGTGGTTTCGGAAATCACCGAATCCAACGGTTCCAGCTCGATGGCCTCCGTGTGTGGCGGCAGTTTGGCAATGATGGACGCCGGCGTGCCGATGAAAGAACACGTCGCCGGTATCGCCATGGGCCTGATTAAAGAAGGCAATCGCTTCGCCGTGCTGACCGACATCCTGGGCGACGAAGATCATCTCGGTGACATGGACTTCAAAGTGGCCGGTACCGAAAACGGTATTACCGCTTTGCAGATGGACATCAAGATCGAGGGCATCACCAAAGAGATCATGCAGGTGGCGCTGTCCCAGGCGCACGAAGCGCGTCTGCACATCCTCGGTATCATGAAAGAGTCGCTGGGCGGTTCGCGCGGTGAAATCTCTTCGTTCGCACCGCGCATCATCAAGCTGAAAATCAATCCGGAAAAAATCCGCGATGTCATCGGCAAGGGTGGCATTGTTATTCGCGGTATTCAGGAAGAAACTGGTACCACGATCGAGATTGCTGACGACGGCACGATCAGCATCGCTTGCGTGAGCGCCGAAGGCGGCGAAGCGGCGAAGAAAAAAATCCAAGAAATTACCGCTGAAGTCGAAGTGGGCCGTGTGTACGACGGCACGGTGCTTCGCCTGCTCGATTTCGGGGCGATTGTCAGCGTCTTGCCCGGCAAGGATGGTCTGCTGCATATTTCGCAAATTAGCAATCAACGCGTCAATGCCGTAAGCGACTTCCTCAAGGAAGGGCAGCAAGTGAAAGTGAAAGTGCTGGAAGCCGACGAAAAAGGGCGTCTACGCCTTTCGATGAAGGCTTTGCTGGAACCGGCGCCCGCGGCGACCGAAGCGCCACCGCAGTAAGCGTTGTTGCCGCTTAAAAAGGACGCCGAGGGCGTCCTTTTTTGTGGGCTTTCCTTGCATTGAGGATGGTCGCGAGCCGGTGAAAGCGGGCGAGCGAGGACAAAAGGATTTGGTGCGGTGGAGCCTGAACTCGGGAAAAGGCTCGATTGAAGAGATTCGTCGGAGGGACGGGTAGCAAGGTTATGCAAGCAAAACTGTATGGGATTCCAAATTGCTCAACCGTCAAAAAAGCGATGACTTGGCTGGAAAAACGCGGAGTCGACGTGGACTTCCATAACTTCAAAAAAGAAGGACTGGATGAGAAGCGCATCAAGACTTGGCTTGAACGGGTAGAGTGGACTCGATTGCTTAATCGGAGTGGCATGACCTGGCGCAACTTGGATGAGGCGCAGAAA
>DATEEW010000364.1:0-3652 GCA_035280965.1 Burkholderiales bacterium | reverse complement strand
TTGCCGCCGTAGTTACCTTCTTCAACGTACTTCTTCGCGTTGTCCCATGCGCCGCCGCCAGTGCACATCGAGATCGCAACGAACAAGCCCGTCACGATCGTGCCGATCAGCAAGCCGCCCAGCGCGCGGATGCCTGCGCCGTCGCCCATCAGATAATTCATGCCGAACGCCACGACCACTGGCACGAGAATGGGGAGCAGCGAAGGAATAATCATTTCCTTGATCGCGGCGCGGGTGAGCAGATCGACAGCACGCGAATAGTCCGGCTTCGCGGTGCCTTCCATGATGCCTTTGATCTCGCGGAATTGACGGCGCACTTCGATCACCACAGATCCGGCCGCCCGGCCTACGGCTTCCATTGCCATCGCACCGAACAGGTACGGAATCAATCCGCCGATGAACAGGCCGATGATTACGGCCGGGTCGGACAGCGAGAACTCGACCATCGCGCGGCCAGTCGAGTCCAGGTGCGCCTCCAAGTTATGCGTGTAGTCGGCGAACAAGACGAGCGCAGCGAGGCCCGCAGAGCCGATTGCATAGCCTTTGGTGACCGCCTTGGTCGTGTTGCCGACGGCATCCAAGGCATCGGTGATGTTTCTCACATTCTCCGGCAAGCCTGCCATCTGAGCGATGCCGCCGCCGTTGTCGGTGATCGGGCCGTATGCATCGAGAGCCACGACCATACCCGTCATAGACAACATTGCGGTCGCGGCTATCGCGATGCCGTAGAGGCCACCGAGCTCATACGAGCCCCAGATGGCTGCGCAGACTGCGAGAACTGGCCAGGCTGTCGAACGCATGGAGACCGCGAGGCCAGCGATGACGTTGGTCGCGTGTCCCGTTTGCGATGCTTCCGCGACGCCGCGTACCGGAGCGAACTCCGTTGCCGTGTAGTACTCGGTAATCCAAATCAATGCTGCTGTCAGCACGAGACCGATCGCTGCGCATCCAAACAGTTCGCCGGCTTTCTCCCCCATGAGCGGTTCGGTCACGAACCAGAATGCAATCAGAGCAATCAGCCCCGACACGGCCGTGCCGCGATACAGCGCGTTCATGATCTTGCCGCCTTCGTATGCCTTCACGAAGAACGTTCCGATGATCGATGCAATGATCGACACTGCGCCCAACACTAGCGGGTACAGAACATAGTTGATTTCTAGTCCGCCACCCGCGGTTTGGAATAGCAAGCCACCGAGCACCATCGTGGCGACCACGGTGACGGCATAAGTCTCGAACAAGTCAGCGGCCATGCCGGCACAATCACCCACATTGTCACCGACGTTATCTGCGATCACGGCCGGATTGCGTGGATCGTCTTCAGGTATGCCAGCTTCGACTTTGCCTACTAGATCTGCCCCAACGTCGGCGCCCTTAGTGAAGATGCCGCCGCCTAGACGAGCGAAGATGGAGATCAGCGAACCACCGAAGGCCAGTCCGACCAGCGAGTGCAATGCATGCTCATCGCCGACGTGGCCACGAATCAACGCAAAGTAACCGGCGACGCCGAGAAGGCCTAGGCCCACCACCAACATGCCCGTGATCGCACCGCCGCGGAATGCGACGGCCAGGGCTGGATTCAGCCCGACGCTTGCAGCTTGCGCAGTTCTTACATTCGCGCGTACGGAGACATTCATGCCGATAAAGCCCGCGGCACCGGAGAGGATCGCCCCAATCGCGAAGCCCCCTGCTGTGAACCAGTCGAGCGCGAAACCGAGCACGACGAATAACACCGCACCGACGATGCCGATGGTTGTGTACTGCCGGTTGAGATAAGCCTTGGCGCCAGCTTGGATGGCTGCCGCGATTTCCTGCATGCGTGCATTGCCCGCAGGTTGCTTGTTTATCCAGCTAACTGAGTACACACCGTAGAGTACGGCGAGAACGCCGGAGGCTATCGCGAGCCAGAGCGCGACATCAGTGGACATCAAATTCCCTCCCCGAAACGGGCAGCGTTGTATGCAGCGTGTTGAGTAAGTGGCGGAGATCACGGCGAGACGCCGCGATCTAAACCTAAGAAGCTTTCGTTATCCCCCGACTCTTGAGAATCGGAGGATACCGATGCCATCACGACGAACGTTATCGACGTTCGTCGAATGGCTATAAGCAAAGATTTCCTTGAGGAGTTCCGCCCTAAAAAGGGGGCGGACTATAGCACAAAGGGATCTTTCAACTTCTTCTTCACCGGCGCGTTCTTCAGTGTGACGTACTGCGGCAAGCCATCCTTGTACGGCGGGTAGTCTTCACCCTTGATCAGCGGACTTAAGTACTTGCGAGCCTTCGCAGTGATGTGGAAACCATCTTCGGTGATGTAATCGCGCGGAAGCATCTTTTCCTTGTTCGCCACGTCCTCGAGCTTCGCGGTGCCGATCTTCCATTTGTACGGGTTGTCCTTGACTCGCACGATCGTTGGCATCACTGAGTTGTGGCCCTTGATCGCTAGATCCACTGCAGCTTTGCCTAGTTGATACGCCTGCTCGACGTCCACTTTCGAGGCGATATGTCGCGCCGCACGTTGCAGGTAGTCGGCAACTGCCCAATGATATTTGTAGTTCAGCTTGGCCTTCACGATCTGAGCAACGACCGGGGCGACGCCACCTAACTGCGCGTGGCCGAAAGCATCTCGCAGACCAGCGTCGGCCAAGAACTTCCCTTCGCTATTCTTCACGCCTTCCGAGACGACGATGGTGCAGTAGCCAAATTTTTCCACGCACTCCTTCACGCGGGCGCAGAATTTCTCTTCGTCGAAAGTGATCTCTGGAAACAGAATGATGTGCGGGCTCTCGCCAGTCTTCGTTGCGGCAAGTCCGCCGGCTGCAGCGATCCAACCTGCGTGACGGCCCATCACTTCGAGGATGAACACTTTCGTCGAGGTTTTCGCCATCGAGGCGACGTCGAATCCCGCTTCGCGGATCGAGACCGCCACATATTTGGCGACCGAGCCGAATCCGGGGCAGCAGTCAGTAATCGGCAGATCGTTGTCTACCGTCTTGGGCACATGAATGGCCTGAATCGGATAGCCGAGCTTGTCTGCTAGTTGCGAAACTTTCAGGCAGGTGTCAGCGGAGTCTCCACCGCCGTTGAAAAAGAAGTAGCCGATATCATGCGCTTTGAACACTTCGATCAGACGCTCGTACTCGCGCGGGTTGTCGTCGTACTTCTTCAGTTTGTAGCGCGCCGAACCAAATGCGCCGGATGGCGTGTAACGCAAGGCGCGGATCGCAGCAGCCGACTCCTTGCCCGTATCAATCAGATCCTCGTTCAGTGCGCCCACGATGCCGTGGCGCCCGGCGTAGAGCTTGCCAATTTTGCGCTTGTTCTTGCGGCAGGCTTCGATAACGCCACAAGCCGATGCATTGATGACGGCGGTGACCCCGCCGGATTGGGCATAAAAGGCGTTGCGCGGACGTGCTTTGGCCATAACGGATCGGGTCCTCGTTGCGGGTGAAAGTGGCCGCGAAGGATAGCGGAGGGAAGGGGATAGGGGATAGCAGAACGCCTCTCATCACCTGGGTGCCACCCTTCGAGAAGAGAGCGATAAGAAGGTCCAGGGTCCGCGGTCCGCGGCCAGAGCGAATCGTCGGAGCAGGGCACGTTCAGGCGCCGCTTCCGGATCTTGCCGCGGACCGCGCACCGCAGACCTTTCCTCGACGTC
>DATEEW010000363.1:0-4361 GCA_035280965.1 Burkholderiales bacterium | reverse complement strand
TGTCGAGCACGAAAGCGTTGAAATCTTGATCGATAAACTCGCAGAACTGGAACCCAGTGACCCGATGTACGCGGCGAATTTCACGGTCTTAGCGGAATATGTCGATCACCACGTCAAAGAAGAAGAAAAAGAGATGTTTCCCAAGGTCAGAAAATTGAAGGATTTGGACTTGGACGAACTGGGTGACGAAATGCAGGCGCGAAAGGACGATTTGCTGGGACAACTTGGCGAAGTGGAAGATGAAACACTCATTGCCGATGAGGCAGAAAAAGAGACTGCCCTTAAGCGCGGTGGCAGCCAGGAATCTTCACGTCGTCCACGCGCCGCGAAATAGACACTCATTCAGCTAAAAAAGGACGCCGCGGGCGTCCTTTTTTATGCGTCCGCAAAAAATATCGGATTCAAACTTGTCGATCGCGCCTAGCGGTTGCAAGCCGAACTAACGAACCACACGCCATTTTCGTTTGCCCATCGGCGGGGGTTGAAGCCGAGGCGCCAACCCGATCGCCGCCGCGCCCCCGATCAGGGCCAACGCAGCGGAACCTAACAGTCCATCCAGGACGGCCCAGCCGGCGAGACCAAAAAATAAGCCCCCCAAGGCTGCGAAGCTCAGCACATCCAAAATTGGCAATGGCTGCGCCCGCATACGATTTGCCACATACGCCCCGATTATGCCGAGCGCAATCCAGCTCAATACTAAATTCACATCGAAATGCATCGCACTCTCCATTGCCGACGGCCGCTTCTGGACGAAGTGCAAATGGCATACCGTCTGGCGTTGCACAACGGCGCATTACGCCGTTTGTGCAACGAAGCGGTCAGGAACGCGTGTCGCTCGCTTCGTAAAGATCCTCGTCTTCCAGCGGTTCGATATTGCCGCCGTTTTTCTCCGCGTTGTACTGAGCGAGGCGGTTGTAGAGGGTCTTCAAGCTGATGCCCAACATTTCCGCGGCCTTGCGTCGAACGTTTCCGCATTCCGCCATTGTGGCTTCTATTAGACGACGATTGACGTCTTCCAGCGTGCTACCCACTCGCACCGTAAGAATGGGTTTGGGATCGGGATCGGCGAACATGCGAGGCGCGAACTCCACGTCGATCAGACGATCGGCGAGGATATAGACACGCTGCACGTAGTTCTTCAGTTCTCGCACATTGCCCGGCCAGGTATGCGCATACAACGCAGCGACGGCAGCGGGCGAAAATATTTTTTGCGTGTCTTCTTCTCGATTGAGCTTGTCCAGAAAGTGTTGCGCCAGGAATTCGATATCCGTGCCGCGATCGCGCAGCGGCGGCATGTTGATGGGAAATACGTTGAGCCGGTGATACAAGTCTTCACGCAATTTGCCGTCGGCGACTGCTTTCATCGGGTTACGGTTGGTCGCGGCGATGACGCGCACGTCGGTTGCGATCGGCGTATTTGTGCCGACCCGCATAAATGCGCCCGTCTCGAGCACTCGCAGCAGCTTGACCTGCAATTCGATCGGCATTTCGGTGATTTCGTCGAGAAACAAGGTGCCACCGTTCGCGCGCTCGAAGAAACCTTTGTGCTGCCGATCCGCACCGGTAAAGCTGCCCTTCTCATGGCCGAACATTTCGCTTTCGATCAGATTTGGCGAAACTGCGCCGCAGTTGAGCGGCAAGAAGGGATTTTTTTTGCGGCGGCTCAAATCATGAATGGTCTGTGAAGCCAGCTCTTTACCGGTCCCGCTTTCGCCAACCAGCATGACGGTCGCCGAAGTCGGCGCCACGCGCCCAAGCTGGTCGTAAAGCTTATGCATCGCGGGCGAATTACCGAGGATATGCCCGAAGCGTCCGAGGCCGCGCAACTCCTGCCGCAGTTCGCCGATTTCTTCGCGTAATTCGGTGGTGCCCGGAACCCGCTGGAGGATGGCACGCAGCCGATCCAAGTCGACAGGCTTGGTCAAATAATCGGTTGCCCCCAATCGCAGGGCGTTCACTGCGCTTTCTACAGTCGCATGGCCCGTTGCCATCACGAATTCCACGCCTTCGAGCCCTTCCAGATCCTGAGAAAGCTCGATGCCTTCTCCATCGGGTAGTTGCAGGTCGGCAATCAGGACGTCGGGCTTCAATTGCGCCAGTTGGATGCGAGCAGCTCTGAGTGAGCCAGCCTTCGCGACCGTGAACCCTTCAGCCTTGGCGAATTCGGACATCCATTCCAGGGTTTCGGGATCGTCATCGACGAGCAGTACGTGTGGCATACCTTCCTCCGTTGCGGGGTTCCCGGGTGCGACCGGCTGACAACCTTAAAGCCTTGTTCGGCTTCAAAGTCATCAGCGCAGACAGGGCGCATCCCGGAATCCTAAAATCCGTTTTTTATCGAGGCCAGCGCAAGCTTTGCCGCTCTAGGTAATTCTTACCCGTTTTCGACCCCTTGTGTGGCCGAAAATGCCATTCCGGCCCTTCTAATGCAGCATCTGGGCCAGAATCAGCCGTTGACGATGACACCGCCGTTGGGATGGAGCACTTGGCCGCTCATGTAAGACGACGCGTCGGTGGCGAGGAAAACATAGCTATAGGCCACTTCGTCCGGTTCCCCTGCCCGCTTCATCGGCACCTGCTCACCAAATTTCGCCACTTTCTCAGCATCGAAACTCGCCGGGATAAGCGGCGTCCAGATCGGGCCCGGCGCTACCGCGTTTACTCGGATGCGTCGCTGGATCAGATTCTCTGACAGAGATCGCGTGAACGCGACAATCGCACCCTTGGTGGACGCATAGTCGATCAGCGTCGGATTGCCTTTATAGGCGGTAACGGAAGTCGTATTGATAATGCGCGATCCTTCCTTCAAATGAGGCAAGGCGGCGGTCACGCAGTAGAACATGGAAAATATATTGGTGGCGAAGGTACGTCGCAATTGTTCGCCGCTGATTTGCGCGGGGTCTTTCTGTTCATGCTGTTCGGCTGCATTGTTGATCAACACATCAAGGCGGCCGAACGCTTCCACCGTCTGCGTCACGGCGCGTTGACAAAACGCTTCGTCGCCCACGTCACCGGCGATCAATAGGCACCGCCGACCGGCCGCCTCAATGGCGGCGCGCGTTTCTTTCGCATCCGCGTGTTCCTCCAAATAAACAACGGCGATGTCCGCGCCCTCTTTCGCCAGCGCAATGGCAGCGGCGCGACCAATCCCGCTGTCGGCCCCGGTAATGAACACGACTTGATCCTTTAATTTTCCGGTGCCGACATAAGCTTCGGCGAAAGACTGCGGACGCGGCGTCATTTCCTGCTCGCGACCTGGTTGATGTTGCTGCTCTTGGGGGGGACGTTGTTGCGCCATGAGACACCTCTTGCGTGAGATAAATAGAGGAGCAAAGCCTATGCCCCGGCATCGCGGTTGCCACACTCAGGACTGGAGTTACAAAGACGCAACAGCGGGAGACTCTTATGCCTTCGATCAACTGGCACGAAATGTTTGCACTCAGCGTATCGCCCTTCGAATTGATGATTCGCGGCAGCCTCATTTATGTCTTCTTATTTGTAGTCTTTCGCGTCATCCTGCGTCGCGACGTCGGATCGGTTGCGATTGCCGATGTTCTGGTATTGGTAATCCTCGCCGACGCTGCACAAAACGCAATGGCAGGGGAATATCGTTCCGTTACCGACGGTATCGTACTGTTATCGACCATCATCGGATGGAACGTCCTGTTCGACTATTTGACCTTCCGTTTTCCTGCAGTGCGTCGCGTGCTTGAAGCACCGCAGTTGCTGCTCGTTCAAGACGGCCGCTATATACATCGCAATATGCGACGGGAGTTCCTAACCGCCGAAGATGTTGAAAGCAAGTTGCGCGAACACGGAATCGAAAACCTAAGCGCGGTTAAAGCCGCCTATATGGAGAATGACGGCTCTATCAGCGTCATCAAGAAAAAATAGCCATCGGCAACACGCATGGTCCACGCAATCTTTTCCCCATGACACGCGGCATGTGCCTTGCAGCGCGCTTGCCAGCCTTCACACGGATGCGCGTTTGACGCGCTGCCTATGCGAATCCCATTTAAGAATCCCCCTCAGTCTTCGCATCATACGAACGATCCATCGGACCTGTCCGCACGCGACGACAAACGTTCACCTCCGAGGTGTGCCTCTTGAAACCGCGGGTGTCCATCGTCGTCCCGACTTGCTGCCGCCCATTGCTTTTACAACGCTGTCTGATTGCATTGACTCATCAACGGCTGCCTCATCACGAATACGAGGTTGTGGTTGTAGATGATGATTGGTCGGAGGAAACGCGACAGCTCGTAGGCCGGGTGGCCGCCGACATGTCTGCGCCAACCATGCGCTATTTACGTAGCCCCTCCATGCGCCGTGGCCCGGCAGCGGCACGGAACATCGGGTGGCGA
>DATEEW010000362.1:0-6203 GCA_035280965.1 Burkholderiales bacterium | reverse complement strand
TTCAAAATCGCGTCCCAGGTCCGCTGCACGTGCATGCGTGAGAAGGCCGAATACAAAGCTTCGAAAGTCGCGGTGTTGGCGACGGAAAAGCAAATCGTGCCCGCCGCCAGGAAGGCGATATAAGACACCCCCTTTACTTCGGGAAGAAACGCGCCGAGGCCGAATCCCAACCCGAGCATATAAATCATCGGGTCGGCGAGATTGCCCAACACCGAAGGAATAGCCAACTTGCGCCAGACCAAGGCATTGCGGCGCCAGACCGGCAGGAACCGCAGACTTAAACGCGGTATGTAAAAACTCAATCGCGTAACTCCCTGCCGGTCAGTTTCAAAAACACGTCTTCCAGATTGGCCGGACGATGCAGGTAACGCAAAGCGGGCCGCTGGTCGAGACCGCGCAGCAACTCGCCGACTTCGCGTGCGTAGCAGAACACGGTCTCGCCGCTGCGCTCGATGCGTTCCGCGCGTGCGCTAGCGGCCCAATCGTCGAGTCCTTCCCCGTGCACTTCTACAACATGCGGTTCGATGTGCTGTGCGATCAACTCGCGCGGACTCCCCTGCGTCACCAGGCGACCTTCATCCATGACGGCAAGTCGCGTACACAAACGCTCCGCCTCCTCCATGAAGTGGGTGGTCAGCACGATGGTTTTGCCTTGAGCCAACAATCGCCGCAGGCGTTCCCATATCAAGTGACGGGCCTGCGGGTCGAGACCGGTGGTGGGTTCGTCCATGAAAATCAGGTCGGGGTCGTTTATCAGCGCCCTCACGAGCGTAAGTCGACGCTTCATTCCGCCGGACAAACTTTGGATGCGCGCGTCGCTGCGACCGCTTAGCCCGGCGAACTCCAAGAGTTCGGGGATGCGTGCGCGAATCTGCGCGTCGCGCATGCCGAAGTAGCGGCCATAGACCTGCAAATTTTCCGTGACACTGAAATCAGGATCGAGATTGTCGAATTGCGGAACGACGCCTACGCGCGCACGCGCGCTACGCGCATCCTGCGGAACGGCATGGTCCAACAGGTTGATGCGACCGTCGTCCGGCGCGGTCAAACCCAGGCAAAGCTTCAGAGTAGTGGTTTTGCCGGCGCCGTTCGGTCCCAGCAAACCGAAGCATTCGCCGCGTGCAATATCGAAGTCCAGCCCCGCAACCACTTCTTGTTCGGCGTAGCGTTTGCGCAATCCGCGCACGCTCAAGGCGACTTGGGAAGCCGCCACTAGCGCCATGCGCCCAAAACCAGGGCCTTGATCAAATGCAGACGACGATGGAAAAAATGATCGGCGCCGGGGACTACCACGATGGGTAGATCCTGTGGCCGCGCCCAATCGAACACGTTTTGCAAGGGCACGGTTTCGTCCTGTTCGCCATGAATGACTAGCGTATTGGCCGGTACCGTTTCGGTCTGATAGTCGCGATCGCCGCTTAAATGTCCACAGGCCGTTGCCACCAACACCATTCGCTCTGGAGTAACTTCCTTGGCGACGCGTGTTTGAATGTAGGCCCCGAAGGAAAATCCGCTCAACACCGTGGGCATTTGCCCATACCGGGCCTCGGCTTGCGCGGCGACATCGATGATATCCACCGTTTCGCCTTCACCGCGATCGTAAGTCCCTTCCGATGCGCCGATGCCACGAAAAGCCGGACGTACGGCGATATAACCTAGTTCAACGAAGGCTTTCGCCAGCGTCTGCACCACCTTGTTTTCCGGGGTACCCCCATATTGCGGATGGGGGTGGCAGATCAGCGCGATGCCCCGGGGCGTGTTAGCCGGTTGATCGACGAAGCTTTCGATTTGTCCGGCTTCGCCGTCGAAAAAGGTACGTTCGGTCGCCATGGCAGGACCTATCTCGCCACGCCGCAAGACCGCGACCGAGTCGATTTGCAGTTTTGGCAAGACTCGGACGACGACATTTGGCGATCCAAAATTAGGAGGAGGCAACGCCGCCAGGGCGGCAAATCGCCCGGTCCCTCCGGGTTGCCGCTCAAAAGCGGCGTCTGCGTTGTTGCGATCCCTTGCAATAGAGGGCTATTGCTGCGGGTCCACAGCCTAGCATCCATCCGTTTTGAGCGAGCAACGCGGTTCATGAGGCGTAGCGAGATAGGTCCTAGATCTTCAGCCGCTCGACCACGCGGCCATGCCGCAAATGTTCGTCGATGATTTCGTCAATGTCCTGCTTGTCGACGTAGGTGTACCAGACTTCTTCGGGATATACGACCAGCACCGGCCCTTCATCGCAGCGATCCAGGCAGCCGGCTTGGTTGATGCGCACCTTGCCTTTGCCTGCTAGTTTGAGCGCCTTGATTCGGTCTTTGGCATAAGCCCGCATTTCGGTTGCGCCGTGGTTGTTGCAGCAGGCTTCACCCGGCTCGCGCTGGTTGCAGCAGAAAAATACGTGCTTGTCGAAATAGCTCATGGGATAAATTATAGTGGTTGCGGTGTCAAAGTTCCGCAGTAGCCCGGCGGGGTATTAAGCGACATTTTATCCGAGAGGGGGAAAGGTGCGCTTCCTGAGAGTTTTCTGTTACATCACGCTCGTGTTGTTGAGCGCGTGCGCGCCTACTACCCAACGTATTGCTGTCGACAGCGCACGGGTGGAAGAGGAAGCGCGGAAGCAGCGCGAAATCGCGGTTGAAGACATTCATGCCGACCGGATGCGCCTGTACAAGGTTACCTATCCACTTATTACCAAAGCGCACGCTCTTTGCGGCGACAAAACCGATCACATTTTGGGTGCGGTTTTTATCAATCGCATGGCGTTCGGAAAAGAGTTTAGAGAGGCGACATCCAAAGTATTCGACGTGCAAGATGCGCCCAAAGTCGCCTTGGTGATGCCCGATTCTCCCGCCGAAAGGGCCGGCTTGCGTGTAGGCGATGTCGTAAGCGCCGTAAACGGCATTTCGGCGAAAAGCGGCGATGAAGAATGGGCGGAGCTCATCCGTAAAATGAACGAGTCGATTGAAGCGGGAACGCTAACTACCTTGGAGGTTCGGCGTGCGGGGGCCCCGATTTCTGTGACGGTAGAGCCGCAACGGTCCTGCGCATTTCGCAGTTTTTTGGCGAATCAAGATGTCATCAACGCCGCTGCGGATGGAAAAAAGATTCTGGTGACCCGAGGCATGATGCGTTTTGTTCGCGACGATAGCGAACTGGCTTTGGTGATCGGCCACGAACTCGCTCATAACGCCATGGGACATATCGACGCCAAGCGCGGAAATTTCGCGCTCGGCACTATTCTCGACGTGCTTGCAGCGGCTTATGGAGTGAATACACAAGGTATGTTCGGCAATGCCGCCGCCAGCGCTTATTCGCAAGATTTCGAGGCAGAGGCCGACTATGTCGGGTTGTACATGATGGCTACGGCCGGCTTCGAACTCAACAACGCGCCGCAGTTCTGGCGTCGCATGGCCGTTGCACATCCGAGCAGCATTCGTGGCGGCGGAATGATGGCGAGCCATCCCGCCTCCCCGGAGCGTTTTGTTTCGCTGGAGGAAGCGATTAAAGAGATCCGGACGAAGCAGGCGAGCGGCGCGCCGCTGCAGCCTGAACTTAAGAAGGCCGAACCTGCGGAACCTATGCCTTCGGGGGCCACGCCTTAAGAAAAAGGTTGTAGGCGCGCTTAGCCTGGCGTGCGTTCAGAGCGGGAAGCGTCTCGGGCGCGCGTGATGCTGAAAAGTAGATAGGCCAAGGCCCCAAAAGGCCAAAGAACAGAAACCAGTCGGGTGAATCCGTTGAAATTTAGAAAATGGCCTTGGGGCCACACCTGCAGCGAATTCAGCAGATAGGGATTGTCCGGCGCAAGATTCACCAGCGCGGTGGCGGCCATCAGTAGCATCCCGCATAGGGCAATACAAAGCCGTCGCGGCATTTGCAAGGCGCCGAGTGCTGCCACCGTTCCGGCGAGCAAGCCGATCAAGGCGCCGGGCGTCAACCAGGCAAAAGCGCCTTGGACCTCGAACAACACGGCGAAAGCGAAAGTGCGCGTCGCGCAGGCACCCAATAAAACAATCGCGAACGCGCGGCGCTTTGGTCCGCCCTCGACGACGAGAAGCGATACCAATAAGGCCACGGTGACGATATGCGCGGCGCTTACCAGCGCCTCCACGCGCACAAATGTGGCGGCCGGGTATAGAACTTTCGGCGCGGCTTGAAACAACTCCCGCAGATCGCCGTTTCCGAACAGTAGTGTTTCGGGATTGAGTTGGGTCAGAAACCATCCGGCGAGCAGGACGATACCAAGGTCGATTTGTTTGCCTGGACGGAAAATGCGATGACGCAAGTTTCGCAGTGCACCGTGTCCGACAACTGCATGTGCAAGCGCCAATCCGATCGCCGCGCCTAACGCGGAACCGGTGGCGTTCAGGGTCCAGTCCAAACCCGAAGGGATGCGCGCTGGCAAATAACTTTGTAGGGCTTCAAGACACAGGCTGAGCAGCGTTCCCGCCAATGCGGTCAGCAACCACGCCCTCAATCCTCGCACTTTCGGATGCAGCGCCAACACCATCAAAATGCCTAAGGGCGTATAGGCCAGTACGTTGGCAATCAGATCGAAAGCGGTGAAATAGCGCGGCAACAGCGGCGCGGCCAGAAAATCCAGGAGTCCGCTCCCTTGATCGCGCCAGCCGCTGAAAGGATGCAGGCTGGCGTAAGCCACCAGCAGCCCATAAGCGGCGAGTAGATAGCGGGCCAGCGACGAAGGGCGCGAATCCATCGCACCCATTCTAGTTTATTCGTGCACGCCGACGATATGGTGGTGCGTGCCGTGACGGTTCTTCAGCGCCTGCGGGCCGAGCGAACCGATCAGCATGCCGACGATGGCCATGAGCACGCCCGCAAGCTGCGCCGGGAATTGCTCGCCTGCCGGGGTATACAACAGCAGCAGCCAGGAAACGATGCCTAGCACGATGGAGAAAATCGCACCTTGGGTGGTAGCGCGTTTCCAGTACAGGCCGAAGACCAGTGGGATGAAGGCCCCGACCAGCGTGACCTGATAGGCGCCCGAAACCAGTTCGTAAATGCGCTTGTCTTTGAAATACATCGCGTAGGCGCAAACGCATACGCTGAAAACCAGCACCGCAATGCGCATGGTCCAGAGATCGCGCTTATCGCCCTGACGCGGAAAGAACTGGCGCCATATGTTTTCAACGAAAGTGACCGAAGGAGCGAGCAGCGTGGCCGAGGCGGTGGATTTGAGCGCGGAGAGCAATGCGCCGAAGAAGATCACCTGCATGATGAAAGGCATCTTCTCCATCACCAGCAAGGGCAGCACCCTTTGCGAATCGTCGGCCACGATCTCTGCCGTGCGTTCTGGCATGATGATCATGGCGCTGACCATGATGAACATCGGCACGGCAGCGAACAGGATATAGGCGATGCCGCCGATGACCGGCCCGCGTGTCGCGGCTTTCACGTTGTTGGCCGACATGACGCGCTGAAAAACATCCTGCTGCGGAATAGAGCCGAGCATCATGGTGATGCCGGCAGCAACGAAAAAGACGACATCATGAAATTTTGGCGCAGGCAGGAACTGGAAAAGATCCTTGCTTTGTGCAAAATCGATCACCTTATCTGCGCTGCCGGCCATGTCTCCGGCCACGACGGCAATGATGCTCAGACCGATGACCAGGATGATCATCTGAATGAAGTCGGTGACGGCCACCGACCACATCCCGCCGAAAAGCGTATAGGCGAGGATCGAAACGGTGCCGATGACCATGCCCATTTCTTCGCTGATAGCACCTTGGGACAGGATGTTGAACACCAGACCGAGGGCCGTGACTTGCGCCGCCACCCAGCCCAGATAACTCAGGATGATGATGAGGGAGCAGACGGCTTCTACCACGCGACCGTAACGTTCGCGGTAATAGTCGTTGATGGTCAGCAGGGTCATTTTGTACAGCTTGGCGGCGAAGAATAGGCCGACCAGGATCAAGCAGGTCCCCGCGCCGAAAGGATCTTCCACAATACCGTTGAGCCCTTCCTCGGCGAATGTGGAGGGAATGCCGAGCACCACTTCCGAGCCGAACCAAGTCGCGAAAGTGGTGGTGATAATCATGTAGAGCGGAAGGTGCCGACCTGCAATCGCGAAATCGGCGGTGTTTTTCACGCGCTTGGCGGCCCACAAGCCGATGGCGATGGTGATGAACAGATACAAGAAAACGAGTGTCAGTAACATGTCGTCCGCGTCCCTGAATGCATATGGTTATTTA
>DATEEW010000361.1:0-3866 GCA_035280965.1 Burkholderiales bacterium | reverse complement strand
CAACAAAAACACTCGCATATCGCAGCCGCACGGCATCCGCCTCAGGGGTCGCATCCCCTCATCGAAAATGAGGAGGCCCTACTCCGCCCTCCGGCGTCGCATACGGCGCACGGACAACGTAAAAACACAGTCGCATCCCCCTCATCGAAAATGAGGAGGCCCTACTCCGCCCTCCGGCGTCGCGCCTCGTAAAGACATATTCCCGCGGCGACGGACACATTCAGACTCTCCACCTGTCCATGCATGGGAATACGAACCAGCACGTCACAATGCTCGCGCGTCAGGCGACGCATCCCTTCACCTTCGGATCCCAGAACAAAGGCCATAGCGGGCTGGAAATCGGCGGCGTACAGATCCGTTTCCGTTTCGTCTGCCGCACCCACGATCCAAATCTCTCGCTCTTTTAATTCGTCCAAAGTACGAGCCAGATTCGTCACCACTACGTAGGGGACGCTTTCGGCAGCCCCGCTCGCCACCTTAATTGCGGCACTCGATAGCCCGGCGCTACGGTCCTTGGGAGCAATCACCGCATGAGCTCCTGCCGCATCAGCGACGCGAAGGGCAGCGCCGAGGTTATGCGGATCGGTAACACCGTCGAGCACGAGCAACAAAGGCGGTTCGGTCAATGCATCGAGAATGTCGTCGAGACCGGTCTTGGGCTGCAAAGCTTTGACGCGCGCCACCACGCCCTGATGACGCGACGCGCCGGCCATGCCGCTGAGTCGCGCGTCATCCACTTGCATGATGCGCACATTGGCGCGCTCGGCATTCGCAAGCACGTCGCGCATGCGGGGATCTTTGCGGTTGGCGTCGACGTAGATTTCAAAAATCGAGGCAGCATCGTTGCGTAGCCGCGCCTGCACGGCATGGAAACCGTGTATGAAAGTGGCGGCGCTCATTCGCTGTTGCCCACTGAGTCCGCGAGCACGAAGTCGATGCGCGTGGTTTCCAAATCGACGCGTACAACTTTTACGCGCACACGGTCGGCGAGACGAAAGGATTGCCCGCTGCGCTCCCCGCGCATTTCGTGGTGTGCAGCATCGAATTTGAAGTAATCGTTGCCGAGCTCGGAGACATGCACAAGACCCTCGACGTACACGTCGTCCAGCGCCACAAAAATCCCGAAACTGGTCACTGCGGCGATGCTGCCGTCGAATTCCTCGTTGATCTTGTCCTGCATGTAGTAGCACTTGAGCCAGTTGACAACATCGCGTGTCGCCTCGTCGGCGCGACGTTCCGTCATCGAGCAATGTGTACCGAGCTCGTGCCAATGACCTGGGTTATACCGATCGCCATTTAATACGCCTTTTATGGCGCGATGCACGAGCAAATCCGGATAACGCCGAATAGGCGACGTGAAATGCGTATAAGCCTCGTATGCAAGTCCAAAATGGCCTTCGTTGTCCGGGCTATACACCGCTTGCTGCAAGGAACGCAGCATGACGGTTTGCAGCAATTGCATGTCCGGGCGTGCCTTGATGCTCTGCAAGAGCTTGGCGAAATGTTTGGCCGTGGGCTTATCGCCTCCCGCCAATTGCAGGCCGAAACTTTTGAGGAATTCGCGCAAGCGTTCCAGCTTCTCTTCGGTTGGCCCTTCATGCACGCGATATAACGCGGTCTGCTCGTTTTTGGACAAAAAATCCGCCGTGCAGACATTGGCCGCCAGCATGCATTCTTCGATTAAGCGATGCGCATCGTTACGCGTGACCGGAACGATTTTTTCGATCTTCCCGTTATCGTCGAAGATCATTTGCGTTTCGACGGTTTCGAAATCGATGGCCCCGCGTTTCTCGCGCGCCTCTAGCAACACGCGAAACACTTCGTCGAGTGCACGCAAATGCGGATGCAACGCATCGGGAACGGATTCCACGTCCGCTTCCAATCCGTAGAGCAATTTCGCGACGCGTGTGTAGGTAAGGCGCGCGTGTGAACGCATGGCAGCAGGATAAAACTTGTAGGGCCCCAACTCGCCTTTGGGCGAAACAATCACTTCGCATACCATCGCCAGGCGATCTTCATCCGGATTGATCGAACACAAACCGTTCGACAACTTCTCCGGCAACATCGGAATAACGCGACGCGGAAAATAAACCGAATTGCCGCGATCCTTCGCATCGATGTCCAAGGCATCACCCGGCTGCACGTAATAGCTGACGTCGGCGATGGCGACATAAAGCCGATAGCCTTTGCCCTGGGGCTCGCAATACACCGCGTCGTCGAAATCCCGCGCCGTTTCACCGTCGATAGTCACGAGCGGCAGATGTCGTAAATCGACGCGCCCTTCCCAATCGCTTTTGCGCACGGTTTTAGGGAGTTTCGAAGCTTGCCGTTCGGCCGCAGCGGAAAACTCATACGGCAGACTGTGCTTGCGTAAAGCGATTTCGATTTCCAAGCCCGGATCGGCATAGTTGCCGAGTATCTCGACCACTTTGGCAATGGGTTGCGTATGACGGCCTGGTTGCACGGAGATCTCCGCGGTGACCACCTGCCCTTCTTTCGCTTTTCCGCTGCCACCCGGCTCGATCAGGATGTCGTGATGAACGCGCCGATCCGCTGCAATCAAAAACCACAACCCATGCTCGCGGCGCAACCGCCCCACTACTTTTTGTTGCGCGCGCTCGAGCACTTCGACAATCGCGCCTTCGCGCCTTCCGCGCCGATCGAGTCCGCCCGGACGCGCCATGACGCGATCGCCATGCATGACCTGCTGCATCTCCGAAGGACTAAGAAATAGATCGCCGCCACCGGTGTCGGGTATCAGAAAACCGAACCCATCCGGATGCGCTTCGACGCGTCCGGCCACCAGATCGAGTTTTTCCGCGACCAGGATTGCGCCTTTTCGATTGCGCAAGATCTGCCCTTCGCGCTCCATCGCGCCCAAACGGCGCGTGAAGCCTTCGGCTTCATGATTGGTAATCCCGAGTAATTTGGCGAGCCGTTTCTCCTCGATAGGCACCGCCTCCTCTTCCAGCGTTTGCAATATAAATTCACGGCTGGGTATGGGGTGTTCGTAGCGCTGCGACTCGCGCTCATGGTGCGGATCGCGCGCCTGACGCCCTGTCTTGGCTGGTTTTGTTTTTGCTTTCATTTGCTCGTAATCCGTGATTGATCTAAAATGCGCGCCTCAATACCGTGCCGAGATGGCGGAATTGGTAGACGCACTAGGTTCAGGTCCTAGCGCCCGCAAGGGTGTGGAGGTTCGAGTCCTCTTCTCGGCACCATAAACGAAAGAAGCCCGCCCTTGCGGGCTTTGTCGTTTGTGGGCAAGAGAAAGCGAGCAAACTGCTTTGCTCGCGTGTGGACTCGAAAGGCAAGGCGATGCCTGTGGCCGCCTTGCCGGGGTGTGCATGGTCCGCGCTGCCTTCGCGGTCCATGCATCTTGCAATGCATGCATTGCAAGACCGCCGGTCGTTGTATGACGACCGGCGTCCAACGGACAGTCTCCCAGACTGTCCGTTGTCGCGGAACGTGACCGAGTCCTCTTCATCTTTTTCCCTTTTCCATGTCCGCATCCATAATGCTAATCAGGCCGATGTGCCGCGAGCGCTTCCACGCTGCTCAGATCATAAGCTTCGTAAGGCGGATGGATGCGCGGATTGTGTGCCAAATAAGCCGCACGATAGTCCGGTGGCAGATCGCAACTACCTTTTTGCCAGACCACGGCTGTGCGGATTTCGCTCAACTCGGGATGACCTGCACGCAAAACTGCTTTTACTGCTGCAAGCGTCGCACCGCTGATAGCCACATCGTCCACCAGCAGCACCGTACCGCTTAACTTGTCTTGCATGGATGCCATGTGCGTAGAGACGCGCGGGGAACCATCACGCGCTTCGCCGTACTGGGCATAAACAATCGCCAAGGGTTTG
>DATEEW010000360.1:0-2214 GCA_035280965.1 Burkholderiales bacterium | reverse complement strand
ATCGGCGCGCCGGAAACCACCTGGGACTATATCTACGAGCCCGATGCGCACACCGTGCTGGACCAGGTTTTGACTCGCTATATCGAGGCGATCATTTACCAGGCGCTTGCCGAGAACATGGCTTCGGAACAATCCGCGCGGATGGTGGCGATGAAGTCCGCCTCCGACAATGCGGCGACCGTGATCGACGAATTGACGCTGGTCTACAACAAGGCGCGTCAGGCTGCGATTACCAAAGAACTTTCAGAAATCGTCGCCGGCGCGGCTGCAGTTTAGCGCTGGCTTTAAAGATTTAAGACTATTCAAGTTTAGGACAACCTTATGGCACAAGCACAAGGCACCATCGTTCAGTCCATCGGCGCCGTGGTCGATATCGAATTCCCGCGCGATGCGATTCCGAAGGTCTACGACGCACTGACGCTGGCGACGGATAACGCCGCCTCCTTCGCCGAAACCGGTCTGACCTTCGAAGTTCAGCAACAGTTAGGCGACGGTGTCGTCCGTACGATTGCGCTGGGTTCCTCCGACGGCTTGCGCCGCGGGATGACCGTGCTGAACACCAACGCGCCGATTTCCGTGCCAGTGGGCACCGCGACCCTCGGTCGCATCATGGACGTGCTGGGTCGTCCGATCGACGAAGCGGGCCCCATCCCGACCGAAGAGCGCCGCGCGATTCACCAACCCGCGCCGAAATTCGACGAGCTCTCGCCTTCCGTCGAACTGCTGCCCACCGGGATTAAAGTGATCGACTTGGTTTGCCCCTTCGCAAAAGGCGGGAAGATCGGTCTGTTCGGCGGCGCCGGTGTAGGCAAGACCGTGAACATGATGGAACTCATCAACAACATCGCGAAAAGCTACGGCGGTTATTCCGTGTTCGCCGGTGTGGGTGAGCGGACCCGTGAAGGGAACGACTTCTATCACGAGATGGAAGAGTCCAAAGTTCTGGACAAGGTGGCGATGGTTTTCGGTCAGATGAACGAGCCTCCGGGCAACCGCCTGCGCGTTGCGTTGACCGGTTTGACCATGGCAGAAAAATTCCGCGATGAAGGCCGCGATATTCTGCTGTTCATCGACAACATCTACCGCTTCACCTTGGCCGGTACCGAAGTGTCCGCGCTCTTGGGTCGTATGCCTTCCGCCGTGGGTTATCAGCCGACCCTCGCCGAAGAGATGGGTAAATTGCAGGAACGCATTACCTCGACCAAAGTCGGCTCGATCACCTCGATTCAGGCCGTGTACGTGCCTGCCGATGACTTGACCGATCCTTCGCCCGCAACGACCTTTGGTCACTTGGACGCGACGGTTGTGTTGTCGCGCGACATCGCATCGCTCGGTATCTATCCTGCGGTGGATCCGCTCGATTCGACTTCGCGTCAGCTCGATCCGCACATCATCGGCGACGACCACTACAACTGCACGCGTGCCGTGCAGTCGATCCTGCAGCGCTACAAAGAATTGCGCGACATCATCGCGATTCTGGGTATGGACGAACTGTCGCCTGAAGACAAGCTCGCAGTGTCGCGCGCGCGTAAGATCCAGCGCTTCCTGTCGCAGCCCTTCAACGTGGCCGAAGTGTTTACCGGTTCGCCCGGCAAGATCGTGCCTTTGAAAGAAACCATCAAAGGCTTCACGATGATCGTGAACGGCGAATGCGATCACTTGCCCGAGCAAGCGTTCTACATGGTCGGCGCCATCGAAGAAGCTTTCGAAAAAGCCAAGACGCTGAAGTAATGCCCGAGTTTGGGACTGAGACTCCATTTTTAACTTTTATGATCTGGACTTTGCCAGTGCGCACTCAAACCGCTTCGCTTTACGTTGCACCTGCTCGTACAGCTGGCGCGCATTCGCGATCGTCCGTTTAAGTCTTTAAGGCTCTTACCGATGGCAAAAACCATTCATGTCGATGTCGTCAGCGCCGAAGAGAATATCTATTCGGGCGAAGCGACCTTCGTTGCGCTGCCGGGCGAATCTGGCGAGCTCGGAATTTATCCGCAGCACACCCCGCTGATTACTCGCATTAGGCCCGGCTCCGTGCGCATCAAACCGGCCGACGGTGGCGAAGAAGAATTGATTTTCGTCGCGGGCGGCATTCTGGAAATTCAGCCGAAAACCGTGACGGTGCTCGCCGATACCGCCATTCGTGGCCACAATCTCGACGAAGCCAAGGCGGAGGAAGCGCTCCAGGCGGCACGGGAAGCGCGCGCACGCGCCAAA
>DATEEW010000359.1:0-12742 GCA_035280965.1 Burkholderiales bacterium | reverse complement strand
GACGTTGTCGGCAGCAGTTCCATCATGCCGGAGAAGTCCAACTCGGACGAATCGGCTTTTACCGACTCCACGCTGTCCGGTAACGAAAAACTTAGGTCTGCCAACGCCTCAGAGGGCAGATCCTTCATTCTCGCAACGAGGTCATCGGCATTGGCGGGGGCTTTTTGCGCGGCGACATCCTCGACCATACCGTGCAGCGAAATCAAAGCATCGCCGATCACAACGTGAGTGCGCGCATCCGGTGCAGCATCGCCCACGCGATCGAGTAGATGCTCGAAAGCTTGCGCTAAATCCTCGATAGCAACTACGCGCACCGTTCCGGCAATACCGTTCAAGGTGTGCGCGGCACGTCGGAAGTCTTCGCCCATCATGCCGGGCTGCGCGTACGCGGCACGCAATTGCGCGATCAGCGCACGGGCTTCGTCGACGAATATGCGATATAGGGACGCCGACAGTTCAGTGCCGCCGATCGACACGCTCTCGTCATCAGCGATTTTGGCCGCCGGGGTGAAATCCAACGCTTCGCTCTCGACGAGAGTAGGCGCCATGAGTTCCATTGCAGGAACTGCGGGCGTTTTAATCTTTACTTCGGCTGCTTCGGGTGCTTCATCCGCCACGCTGGGCGGCAAGAACTCCCCCAGCGGTTCACCTGCCTTTACCTTTTCTGCGGCGGCGACCACCGCGCTTTCATCCGGGCTATTGCCGCCGGCTTTGAGACGTACGACCGCTTGTTCGAAGAAGCCGCGTGCGTACTCGATCAAGCGCAGTAGATCGGGCGAGGCGGGACGTTCTTCTTCCAGCCAGCGATTCAACACCTGTTCAACGGCCCAGGCAGCCTCGCCTAAGCGAGTCAGGCCGACCATGCGGCCGCTACCTTTGAGCGTGTGATAGCCGCGGCGGATAGTACGCATGACATCGACGTTTTGCGGTTCCGTTTGCGCAATGGCCAAGTGTTCGGCGATCGTGGCCAATACTTCCGTGGCTTCTTCCAAGTACACCGATAGCAATTCGGCATCCACGGTCTCGGCGCTTGCTTGCAGCATCTTCGCCGCTTCGGGCGAAGGTGCTGTAACGGCGGACGAAGGCGCGATGTTCTGCATCACTTGCGAAATCTCGGCGTCGAAAGGTTTGGCGCTCGAGACTTCCATCAGCGCAAGCATTTCTCCGATACGACGCTCCAAGGAGCCGTCGGAAACCAGATTGGCGTCTTTCTGAATCGCGGAAAGTTTGCTGCGTACCACTTCTTTGAGCTTTTGATCGTCCGGCTTTTGGCGCCAGGCGCCGAAGTGACGTTCCAGTTCGCGTTTCGCGACTTCGATTTCGTTTTCCACCGTCGCTGCGGGTGCCGCGGCTTCCGCCGCTTCGGCGCTCATTTCGCTCTGCGCGGCGATGGGTTTCATGATGGCGTCGAAATCAGCGCCGCCATATTGCAACGCTTCGATATAGAAGCCCAAACCGGAAAGCGCGCCGGCGACCTTTTCGAAGTCAGCCTGCTCGGGTCGGTAGCCGTCCTGCGCGAAGCGTTGGATATCGACAGCGCAATTAGCCAATGCGGCAGCGGCGCGATCCTCGTTCAGCATCGTCAGCGCACCCATGACTTGGCGCACCGGCTTGTCGAGGCCTTTGAGATCTTCGCGTTTGGTCGCATCGCGGAAGAAGGTATCGAGAGCTTGCTCGATAGCACGCAAGGAGGTCTGGATTTCTCCGACCACCTGGGCCATAAGCAACTTTTCCTGTGCGCGGCGCGACATTTCGTCGAGGATCGGCACGGGGACCACGCTACTCAACGCGGCGCCGCTCATGCAGCCCTGCAGACGCTCGCTCATGATGCGCACTTGCTCGCCGAATTGCTCGTTGGGCGAACCGGCGCTATCGAGCGCACTTTCGGTCAACAGCAGCGCGGTAGCGACTTCCATCGACACGGAATCGTCGCAACGCTCCGGATGTTCGCCCAGCCAATCGGCCACGGCAGATATTTGTTCGGTGAGGGCGCGCAAGCGATCTTCACCCAAGGCGACGGCATAACCGGCCAGTTGTTCAGCTTGGTCACGGAATCCGGCGATGCTGGGACGGTGACCGGAAGCCACTTTGTTCCACAGGGCCTTGGCGCTGTTCAACGCTTCGCGCAACGCGCGCAACGCGGGCGGCGGCGTCCCCACATCACCTTTCACAGTCAGGCTATCGGGAATGGTGGCGGCTAACTCATAAACCGCATGCACTTGACGCACATGATCGGTCACCGGCTTGGCGCGTGCTACGGTAAACAGCGCGTCACGCATCAGGCGCTCGGCGACGGTGCCCGACCCCTCGATGACGCGTTTCAATTGTTGTTCAATGCGATTGCATAAACGCTGGATTGCAGGTTGTGCGGGCACTGCGCGACCGGCCAGGGCATCGAAAAAACCCAGTGCAACCCACCAGAAAGCGCGTTGTGCGGGATTGGTCTGCACCGCTTCCACCGCTGCAACGGCGACGCGCATGCCCTCGACGCCGCTCCAGTCCTGTTTCAACCATTTCAGCAGTCCGCGCTGATATCGCGCGCGCTGGCGACGCAGGTACAAAGGCATTTGCTCGGCCGACACGGTTACCGGCGGTTGTTCGCGGCGCGGCGGGCGACGCGTCAGATCGGGGTAATACAAATCGATGGGGTCGGGCGCGCGACCACGAGCGATCACCACATCGGCATAAATGGTGTAGAGCTTCAGCGGTTGATTCGGCGCGCCACCGATCAACTCGGCGAGATAAGCGCCGATCGCTGCGTAAGCTTCATTGGCCGCTTTTTGCGCAGCCGCTGTCGGCGTGGCATCGTCCGACGCAAAGTCGGTAAGCAAGCCTTCGACTTCCTCGCTCAGCTTGGTTACGCCGTCGAGACCGACGATTTGCAACGCGCCGTGGACGTTATGAAAATCCTTTTGTACCGCCTTCAGCGGCGATTTGTCGGCGGGCTTGGCGAAGTAGACCTGTAGGGCTTCGCGCGAACGCGCGAGGGCCTGGTCGATCTCCCCTTTCACCCACGTCAATGGACCTACGTCGAAATTGCTCGGCTTGCTCATGCAAAACCTTTTTCAGTTGTTTCTGCCACCCGGAGGGGCAGACAGCATTCGCCGCAGGCACGCGGCGAATGCAATCCCTCGTTTTAGATCTTGAAGTTGGCGACCGAACCCTTCAGTTCCGCCGCCAGCTTGGCGAGCTGACCGACCGACACGGCAGTCTGCTTGGTACCTTCAGTGGTCTGTTTCGTGACCGAAAGAATGTCCTGCATGGTCGTCGCCACCGTACCGGCCTCTTGCGCCTGCGCTTGAGCGGTCACGGAAATGTCTTCAATCAGTTGCGCGAGGCGACGCGACACATCGCCGATCTCGCCCAGCGCCTGACCGGCTGCATCGGACAGCTTCGCACCGTCAACCACACCCTGCGTGCTTTTCTCCATAGCGGAGACCGCATCCTGGGTGTCGGTCTGAATGGTCTTCACAATCGCGCCGATCTGCTTGGTCGCCTCGGCGGAACGTTCCGCGAGGCGCTGCACCTCTTCCGCAACCACCGTAAAGCCGCGACCGGCTTCACCCGCCGAGGCCGCCTGAATCGCAGCGTTCAAGGCCAGCACGTTGGTCTGTTCGGTAATGTCGGTAATCAGTTCAACGATCTCGCCAATCTCCTGCGAGGATTCGCCCAGACGCTTAATCCGTTTCGCGGTTTCTTGAATCTGATCGCGAATGTCGTTCATACCGGAGATCGAGTTCTGCACCGCTTCCTGACCTTTTTGCGCAGCAGATAGAGACTGGCGCGCAACGTTCACGGATTGTGATGCGGATGCGGACACGTCGTTAATCGCGCGCGCCATGCCCAACACCGAATTGCCCGCGGTTTGAATTTCCTTCGACTGACGTTCGGTCGCTTGCAGCAGGCGTGCGGAAGTTTGCGCGGCGGATTCCGTCGCGGTCGTCACCTGCGCTGCAGCGGAGTTAATGCGACCGACCAGCACGCGGAGCTCCTCAATCGTGTAGTTCACCGAGTCGGCAATGGCGCCCGTAATGTCTTCGGTAACCGTCGCCTGTACAGTCAAGTCACCGTCCGCCAAGCTGCCCATCTCGTTCATCAGGCGCAAAATAGCTTCTTGGTTGGCCTTGTTCTGCGCTTCGGCTTCTTCACGCAGACGTTCGGATTCTTCGCGCAGCTTCACCTGTTCGCCCCGACGACGTTCCGTTTCGTCGCGGTAGGCTTTACCGAACAAGAATATGGTCAGGATCGACAATACGATTGCGACACCAATCGCGATGGTATAGATCGCGCCGCCCAACTGTTTCTGATATGCGGCTTCAAGATTTTCGGTCGTGGTCAGCAGCTTGTCCGACTCGCCCACCACGCGGCCACCCGCACGCTTGGCGTTAACAAGTGGCTGCAAACTACCCATGATCGAATCGATCGCCTCGCTATATTCGGCGAAAGCGGTCTCAAGATCCTTAATGCCGTCCAAGGTATCTTGGTCGGTCGTAGCCGGAATCGACTGCGCGGTATCGCCGTTCTTCAGGCCGTTGAGCGCTTTACGAAAGTTATCTTTGTCTCGACGTAGCAGGAACACGACCTCGGCGCCAATCTCATCCGAGGCAAGCAGCGCGTTGGCATTCTTCGCCATCCTTTGCGTCAACATCACGAGCTGCGAAGCGACTTCCAGTTCCGCACGCACGGCGGTTTTGGACGACATCTTCAAGTTGGAAACGTTTTCGGCGTTGTCCAGCAGCGAAGCATTGTTGGCGTTAATTTTCCGAACCGCTTCACCCAATGCCACCAGATTTTTCTGCTGTTCGATCACCAGCGCAATGTCTTTATCGGTTTTCTGCCATTGCTTACCCACAGCTTCCAGGGCCACAGCGGCTTCACCTTGCGTCGGCGGCACATTGCTGCCACCCACATCGCCGCCGTTTTGAAGGCTGGCGTGCAGCTTGGCGAATTCGGCGCGGGATTCTTTCAGGCGCGCGAACACGGGTGTCTGACCTTGAAGGGCCTGCTGCACCTGGTTCGACATCTGCTGCGACAGCGTTCGCATCTGACCGGCGGCGGACACATAAGTCGTACCGTTGCCGGCGTTGTCCAGTGACAGCCAACCGAGAACACCGATTGCCAACACAAACAGCAACAGCAACCCGATTAGCGTTCGCGATTGCCTGCCCCAAGACATGCCACCCAATACCGGGACGGGCGCCCGTGCGGCCTGACCGATCACGTCAGTGATCGTATGCGAAGGCTGCAGCGACGGCTTAGCGCGATTCCGCGATTTGCCGAAGCCCAGATTCAACGCGCTCCAATTCATAGCCATATGCCCCCCAACCTCTCTGCTTTCTATAACTTACTTACTTAAACTCGCTTTAATCCTTACGGCCGGCTCTACAGGCCCGATTGTAAAAATTCCGGGTGATACACCAACGAAGCCATATCCAGTTCGCGCCACTCGCGGCCTTCGCCGTCGATATAACGGGCGCTTTCCCACGACCGACCTTTCTTGCCGTCGTCACGCACTTCGAGCTGCTGCATATTGCGCAGCCCCAACATGCGATTGACCAACAAAGCCGCGTTCATGCCAAAACGCTCGCCCACCAGAAGCAAGCGCGCGTCAGTTGTCTGGGCGGCCAATTCGGCGCCTTGAAAGGCGGAGAAATCGACCACGCTATACAAGTTGCCGCGAATATTCGCCAAGCCGCGATACCACGGCCGCGCCAACGGCACTTTCGCAATCGGCGGCAATGGAATCACTTCACCCGCTTCTTCAAGTTTGACGAGCCAGTTTTCCTTGCCCACTTGAATACCCAGACGAGCAGATGGCGCGTCGGATGTCTGCGCTTCGTTCAGACGACGAACGAGCGCCTGCTGAAAATCTCGCAAACTTGTGCGGCGGGCCATAGCCGACTCAGGCCGCGTTGTGCAGGCCGGCGATCTTCGCCAGCAGCTGCTTTGCTTCTACGGGTTTCACCAGGTAATCCATCGCGCCCTGGCGCATGCCCCAGATCTTGTCGGTCTCGGCGTTCTTGCTCGTGCACATGATCACCGGGATATGTTTGGTCGCATCGTCACGTGTAATCGTGCGCGTGGCCTGATAACCGTTGAGCCCGGGCATCACGACGTCCATCAAAATGACGTCGGGCATTTCGCTCTTCGCCTTGATGATGGCCTCTTCGCCACTTTCGGCGGTTACCACTTGGTAGCCCTGCTTCGCCAGTGTTTCGAGCATGAACTGGCGATCGGTGGGCGAATCGTCGACGACGAGGATTTTATGTACTGGCATCGGTGTTTCCTTATTGCAAAGCTTTAAACGCGGGCCGGTGCATGTGCCCCGACCGTCTTAAGCAAACTGTCTTTAGTGAACGGCTTGGTGAGGTATTCGTCCGAACCCACCATGCGGCCGCGTGCGCGATCGAACAAACCGTCTTTCGACGAAAGCATGATCACAGGTGTGGCGGAGAAACGTGTGTTCTTTTTTATCAGCGCACAAGTTTGGTATCCGTCCAGGCGCGGCATCATGATGTCGCAGAAAATCAGGTCCGGCTGATGATCAGTAATTTTGGATAAAGCGTCGAAACCATCTTCGGCCAGAATGACTTGGCAGCCCGCTTGGGCCAGAAAAATTTCGGCGCTGCGACGAATGGTGTTGCTATCGTCGATGACCATCACCTTGATACCCGCCAAATTTGCAGATTCGCTCACTACTGAATTCCTCATTAGCTGCCCGGGAATAATCTTGGAGCTATAGAGGGACCCCGGGCATTACCTGCCAATCTAAACATGATCGGAAGGCAGGGGCTATTGATAAATCAACGGTTCGGACAACTATTTAACGCAGTTTCTGAGGTGCGGAATTTGTCCTTTAAGACCCGGTGCTGTGCACAAAAGGACCTGTCTAAGCCATCGCGCCGCGGTGAACTCAGGTAAAAGAGGTGCGAAATTGGGCAATCTGCGGTACCGCGGCAAATTACGGCTAACCGATATCGCACGGAGATGTCACAGCAATGAAACACAGCACTTCGCCATCGTGGTTGAAACGCTGTGTTATCAGGCGAGCGAGTTTTTGGCGGAGGCGGCGCAGCCTGGCAGCCGGCCGGAATTCAAACCTCTATCAGTTCAAAATCTTCCTTGCGCGCGCCGCATTCGGGGCAGGTCCAGTTCATGGGGACGTCCGCCCAACGGGTGCCGGGAGGAATGCCTTCTTCGGGAGAACCGGCGGCTTCGTCATAAATCCAGCCGCAAATCAGACACATCCAGGTTTTGTAGCCTTCTTCAGTTGCAGTCATCAGCTTAAGTGAGTGGGTTTTCCGATAAAATCCACCCATCTTACCGTGCGTGGCCGGCCTCTGTCTGGCGAACCCGCGTCCCTGCCGTCAATTCGCCTCAGGCCCATCCATGTCGACACCACTTCCGCCCATTGTGCTTGTCTTTGCCGCGAGCGATCCCAGCGGCGGCGCGGGGATTCAGGCCGATTTGCTGACTTTGTCCTCGATGGGCTGTCATGCGCTGTCGGTCATTACGGCCATTACGGTGCAGGACACTGCCGGGGTAGATGACGTGCTGCCCATTGATTCGGAATGGGTCACCGACCAGGCGCGGTTGATTTTGGAGGACATGGCCGTTTCAGCCTTCAAGATCGGCCTGGTCGGCAGCGTTGAGAACGTCGCCGCCATCGCCGAGATCATTGCCGACTATCCCGATGTACCGGTGATTCTGGATCCCGTCTTGGCCTCGGGGCGGGGCGATGAATTAAGCAACGAGAATCTGATCGACGCGATACGCGAATTGCTGATTCCACATACAACCATCCTCACGCCCAATAGTATGGAAGCGCGCCGGTTGGCGGTTGACGACGCGGATGAGGAAGAAGCACCAGATCTCGATATGTGTGCGCAAAGGCTACTTGATATGGGTGCGGGCTTTGTACTTATTACCGGCACACATGAGAACACGCCTGCAGTGACCAATACGCTATACGGCTCCGAGGGCGTAATCAGCGCGCATGAGTGGGAACGTCTCCCCGGCAGTTATCACGGCTCGGGCTGTACCCTCGCTTCGGCAATCGCCGCCACGCTCGCTAACGGACTCGATATCGACGAAGCCGTGAAAGAGGCGCAGGAATATACGTGGCAGGCACTCGCCGCCGCTTTCCGGCCCGGCATGGGGCAATCGATCCCCGATCGCTTTTTCTGGGCGCGAGAACAAGGCAATGAAGAGGACCAGGCGGAAGAAGAATGAGCATCCTGCCGCGCGGTCTATATGCCATCACGCCGGATGAAAACGACACGGCGCATCTTTTCGAACAAGTTAGCGCAGCCATACAAGGCGGCATCGCCATACTTCAATATCGCCACAAAGGTGCTTCCGCTGCATTAAAACGGGAGCAAGCAGCCGCCTTGTTGCCGCTGTGTCGTGCAGCGAATGTGCCGTTCATCATCAACGACGACTTGTGGCTTGCAATGGAGTTGAGTGCCGATGGCTTGCACTTAGGCGGTGAAGACGGTTGCATCGCTACCGCGCGCAAAACGTTAGGTGGCGATAAGTTCCTCGGCAGTTCCTGCTACGGCAGCATCGAACGTGCTCTCGCCGCCAAAACGGCCGGCGCCGATCACATTGCTTTCGGCGCGATGTTCCCATCGCAGACGAAACCAAATGCGAAACAGGCGCCGCTGTCCTTGTTCGCCCAGGCGCATGAACAGGTGGGACTGCCCACGGTCGGCATCGGGGGCGTTACACTGGAAAACGCGCCGCAGCTTGTCGCTGCGGGCGCACATGCTATTGCCGTGATTAGCGCTTTGTTCGACGCCCCCGATGTTGCAGAACGGGCGCGCGCTTTTACCAAGATATTTTGATGAGAGAGATATCTCCCTCGATCGGCCGGGGCCGTTTATCGACGGCCCTGCATTCGTTTCTTTTCGCTTAACGGCCATGACACGCAACGAAGAACTTTTCGCCCGCGCTCAACAAACCATTCCCGGTGGGGTGAACTCCCCAGTGCGCGCTTTCCGGGCGGTTGGCGGCACCCCCCGCTTTTTCGTCAAGGGCGAGGGCGCTTACTTCTGGGATGCAGACGGGAAGCGCTACATCGACTATGTAGGTTCGTGGGGCCCGCTGATTTTGGGTCATGCCCATCCTGATGTCGTCAAAGCGGTGCAAGAGAAAGCATTGCAAGGCTTGTCTTTCGGCGCACCCACCGAGCTTGAAATCGATATGGCGGAGTTGCTCTGTCGCAGCGTTCCCAACATGGAAATGGTGCGTCTTGTCAGTTCGGGAACTGAAGCGACCATGAGCGCTTTACGGCTTGCACGCGGTTATACGGGTCGTGCGCGCATCATCAAATTCGAAGGCTGTTATCACGGCCACGGCGATTCGTTATTGGTCAAAGCGGGCTCTGGGTTGCTGACGCTCGGCACGCCGACTTCCGCAGGCGTGCCACCCGAAGTTGCTGCCGCGACGATGGTGCTGAGCTACAACGATTGCGCGCAACTCGAAGCGGCGTTCAAAGAATACGGCGACCAGATCGCGGCGGTCATTGTCGAACCGGTCGCCGGCAATATGAATCTGGTGCCGGCGAGTTTCGAGTTTCTGAACACGATGCGCCGACTCTGCACGCGCCATGGCGCAGTGATGATTTTCGACGAAGTGATGTGCGGCTTTCGCGTGCATCCGCGCGGCGCGCAAGGCCTTTATGGCATCGATGCAGATTTGATTACGCTGGGCAAAGTCATCGGCGGCGGAATGCCGGTGGGCGCTTTCGGCGGACGCAAGGCGATCATGCAATCCATCGCGCCGCTGGGCCCTGTGTATCAGGCGGGCACTTTATCGGGCAACCCTGTGGCGGTGATCGCGGGTCTTACCACGCTGCATAAGGTTTTGCAGCCGGGCTTTCACGAGGCCCTTAGCGCGACCACCACGCAGTTGGTAGATGGACTGAACGCAACCGCGCATAAATCGCGCGTTGCATTTAGCGCCGCCTCAGTAGGCAGCATGTTCGGTGTGTACTTCCTCGCGACGCCGCCCACGTCTTATGCCGAAGTGATGCAGAGCGATAAAGAAGCTTTCAACCGCTTCTTCCATGGCATGCTCGATCGAGGTGTCTATCTCGCGCCTTCGGCTTTCGAAGCCGGCTTTTTGTCGGCCGCGCATGGGGAGGCCGAGTTACGAGAGACCTTCAGCGCAGCCGCAGAGGCTTTGACTGCGTTGTAATTATTTACGCACCGAGTCCCGAATCTCTCGTAGTAACAGAACGTCTTCCGGTGTCGCGGCCGTGCTAGGAGCTTCGCGTTTGAGTTTATTGATCCACTTCACCATCAGAAAAATAATGAAGGCAAGGATGATGAAGTTGAGACTGATGGTAATGAAATTGCCATAGGCGAAAACGGGCACGCCCGCTTTCTTCAAGTCCGCGAGCGTCATCGGCACACCGGGCGGCACGTCTTTCAAGGCAATAAAGTAATTCGAGAAATCCAACCCGCCTACCGCACGACCCACTATGGGCATGATGAGATCGTTCACCACCGAATCGACGATCTTGCCAAAGGCCGCGCCAATAATGACGCCGACCGCCAGGTCCATCACGTTGCCTTTGAGGGCGAACTCGCGAAATTCCTTCAGCATTGCCGGCTCCTTTGTTGGTTATTTAAAGAAGGAAAATCGTCGCCAACCCGAGAAAAATGAAAAAACCGCCCGAGTCGGTGCAGGCGGTGATGAGCACTGAGGATCCCACCGCGGGATCGCGACCGATTTTCACCATGGTAATCGGAATCAACACACCCATTGAGGCGGCGAGCAATAGATTGAGGGTCATCGCGCTCATCATTACAAGTCCCAACGTGAAGCTACCGTAGAGCATGAAAGCCGCCAGGCCCAGCATACTGCCCCAGATTAAACCATTGAACAGCGCCACCCCAGCTTCTTTGGACAACAGTTTCCGTGCCTGTTCGGGCGTCACTTGTCCCAAGGCGAAGGCGCGGACAATCATCGTAATGGTTTGATTGCCCGAATTGCCTCCAATGCCGGCAACGATGGGCATCAGCGCTGCGAGCGCGACGAGTTTTTCGATCGAACCTTCGAAAGCGCCGATAACGCGCGAGGCAATGAAGGCCGTAATCAGGTTGATCGCCAGCCAGGACCAGCGGTTTTTCACAGACTCCCACACGGAAGCGAAAACGTCCTCGCTTTCGCGCAGACCGCCGATACCCAGCAACTCGCTTTCGCTTTTGTCGCGGTTGTAGTCCATGACCGTGTCGACCGTGACGCGGCCCATCAATCTGCCGCCCACGTCAATGACAGGCGCGGACACAAGGTCGTAACGTTCGAAAGCCCCGGCTGCTTCCTGCGCGCCGTCGTCGGGATAGAGCGTCACAAATTCTTCTTTCAACATCACGCTGCCCACATCCGCCTCCAGGTCGGAAACGATGAGCTTGCTGAAGGGCAACACGCCGCGCAGTCGGCCCGCGCGGTCGACGACGAAAATCTGATCGGTATGGTCGGGTAACTCTTCGAAGAGGCGCAAATAGCGCGTCACGACTTCCAGCGTCACGTCCTCGCGCACGCTCACGACTTCGAAGTCCATCAATGCCCCCACGGAGTCGTCGGGGTAGGACATCGCAGCGCGCAGTTGTTCGCGTTCCTCGATCGGCAAGGATCTGAAGACGTCTTCCATCACGTCTTCCGGCAGATCCGGCGCGAGGTCGGCCAGCTCGTCGGCGTCGAGTTGTTCGGCCGCCGCGATCAGCTCATCCGCATCCATGCTCTTGATGAGCGTTTCGCGAACCGGTTCGCTGACTTCCAGCAGGATCTCGCCGTCGCGTTCGGCCTTGACCAGATCCCAGACCATCAGCCGTTCTTCGCGCGGTAGCGCTTCGAGGATGTAGGCCACGTCCGCCGTGTGCATTTCCTCGAGCTTGGCGCGCAGTTCGGCTAGATGCTGTTTGTGGACCAGTGTCTCGACCAGTTCGTGGCGCGGGCCTTCCTGTCTTTCGACCAGACTTTCAACCAGGCGATGGCGACGCAACAGTTCGCGCACCTGCGCGAGGTCCTGCTGTAGACCTTCCACTTCTTTGCGATCCACGTTCAACATCGGCTCAACCCGGCCTGCACTGGGCAGGCGTTGTGGGGGTTCTGCGTTTAAGGGCTGCCCCTTGAAACCCCTCGAATTGGAAGGCGCGAGCGATGCAAGGCTCTGCGCGACGCTTTTTCCGCATCGCTCAGTTGATCAATAACGGGTCGATCAATAGAAGGGCGCGGTCTCGGCCCGGCGATTGTAACAACCGCTTAAGTCATTGCGGGTATGACGAGCGTCGAAACGTGGAGGTTTTAAGGGATTTGCGCGTAATGCATGCGCCCCAAGATGCGATTGCTATAACCGACCAGATAGGGCGACCCGCGATTTTGATCGTAATAGCGGGGCCGCGGCAGCATGGCGGCGAGCCGTGCCGCCTGCCAGGCGTTCAGTTGCGAAGCGCTGATGCCGTAGTAGTGTCGTGCCGCGGCTTCGGCGCCGAAGACGCCCTCGCCCCACTCGGCCACGTTCAGATAGAGCTCCAGAATGCGGCGCTTGCTCAGAGTCGATTCCAACATGAGCGTGATAAGCGCTTCTTCGCCTTTACGGATGTAGCTGCGCTCGCCCGAAAGAAAAAGGTTCTTCGCCAGCTGCTGGCTGATCGTCGATCCGCCTGCCACGGCTCTGCCCTTCTTTTCGTTTTTTTTAAGGGCGCGCTGAATGCCTTCCCAATCGAAACCTTCG
>DATEEW010000358.1:0-6691 GCA_035280965.1 Burkholderiales bacterium | reverse complement strand
CCCAATTGCGCTGCGCGCAGCAGGTCGGTCGCTTCGGCATTTTCCCGTTCAACCCGTTGCACGAGTTCGTCGACGATCCCGACCAGACGATCGGATTGCGCGAGCGTCAGCTGCTCCGACCCAGCGAGCAACTGCGGACGCAAATAAGTCCATTCGCTCTCCAATAGACTCAACTGTTCCCGTATCGATCGCGTTTGAGGCAGTGCCAACGGACGTCCCGGATCGCCCGTGTGCAGACGGTCGAGCACGGTATCGAAATCGCGCAAAGCTTCGTACATGGCTTCCCGATTTCCCTGTTCAGCCAGCAAATCGACGCGATAGATACGCATGCGCAGGCTGCCGGCGTCGTTAATAGCCGCGGCACTGCCTTCCAGCGTCCAGGATAGATAGAGCGTCGCGCCGATGGAAAGCAGAGCAACCAGCAAAAATGCCAACTCGACTGCAACCAGCTTCGCGCTCAAAGTGCGCATTGACGGACTCTCCGATTCGAGGCTACATCATCTCCGTTGGCGGGCTCCCGGCTTTTGATTTACCTCAAATGTGATCGAGATACGCGGGTTTTCCCCCGGTGCAGCGGCGCCCGATCCGTTTTGCGACAGCTATCCCCACCCCATAGACTTGCGACAAATCAAATTTTTCACCATTTTTGGCGCTAAGCTGCGGCTTCCTAAAGAGAAAAGCCATGCCCCCTTTAGCCCTGTTTGCGGAAGAAGCTTGAACACCAACGGTAGCTTTATCTCGCATGCAACGGCCGTTGCAGAGGTGATGCGGTGTCTCGGCGTGGATGCCGAGGGGTTGTCGAGTACCGAAGTCGAAGCCCGTTTGCGTCAGTACGGTCGCAATCGATTGCCTGACGCACAACATAAAGGCCCCTTACTGCGTTTCGCGCAGCAATTCGACAACGTGCTGATCTACGCACTGCTCGTCGCAGCAATCATCACCGGCGTCCTCGGTCATTGGGTCGATACGAGCGTGATCGTAGGCGTGGTGGTGATCAATGCCATCGTCGGCTTTATTCAGGAAGGCAAGGCCGAAAGCGCGTTGGCGGCGATACAAAGCATGCTCGCGCCGCTCGCTTCGGTAAAACGCGAAGGTCAACGCGTGCGCATCAATGCCGAAATGCTGGTCCTCGGCGATCTCGTTCTGCTCGAAAGCGGCGATCGCGTGCCCGCCGATCTGCGTCTGATCGAATTGCGCAATTTGCAGATCGACGAATCGGCGTTGACTGGCGAAAGCGTGCCGGTGGCCAAAACGCCGGAGAACGTCGCGCCAACCGCTGAAATCGGCGACCGGAAATGTCTCGCTTATTGCGGCACCGTTGTGACCTATGGTCAGGGCCTGGGCGTCGTCATCGCTACCGGCGAGCAAACGGAAATCGGACGCATCGGACGCATGCTGCGCGAAGTGGAAGAGCTCAGCACGCCTCTGCTGCGCAAGATCGCCGTCTTCGGCCGTTGGCTCGCAGTTGCCACGTTTGTCGTCGCTTTGCTGACCGTTCTCTTCGGCCATTTCCTGCGCGGCCATAGCTGGGAAGAAATGTTCTTGGTCGCGGTGGGTCTTGCCGTCGCCGCGATTCCGGAAGGACTCCCCGCGCTGATGACCATCACGCTGGCCATCGGCGTGCAAAGAATGGCAAAGCGCAACACCATCGTGCGCCGCTTGCCCGCAGTGGAATCGCTCGGCTCGGTCACAGTCATCTGCACCGACAAGACCGGCACGCTGACTAAGAACGAGATGACGGTACAACGGGTGATCACCACCGAAGGCGTGTATGAAGTGGGTGGTAGCGGCTATGCGCCGCATGGCGACTTCAGCTACGAGGGCGAACCGGTTACGCCCCTGGAAACACCCTTGCTTTTCGATGTGGCGCGCGCGGGTTTGCTATGTAACGACGCGGTATTGCGCAAAAGCGGCGATCATTGGGAATTGCAGGGCGATCCTACCGAAGGAGCGTTGCTCACCCTGTCGCATAAGGTCGGCGTGGATCCGCATCGACATGGTACCGAACGCACCGATTCCATTCCCTTCGAATCGCAGAATCGCTATATGGCGACCTTGCATCGCGACGAGTCGCATCATTTCATAGTGGTGAAAGGCGCGCCCGAAACCATTTTGAGCATGAGCGACACGCAACGCGGACCGGAGGGCGACGAAACACTCGATCACGCTTACTGGACCGCACATATCGAAGCCTGCGGCGCGATGGGCATGCGCGTGCTCGCGGTGGCGCTCAAACCCGTCGAAAGGCTGAAAGCCTTGCATAGCGACCATATGCAAGGCGGTTACGTCCTGCTGGGGCTGTACGGCATTATCGACCCACCACGAGAAGAAGCCATCGCCTCGGTCGCGCGCTGTCGCGCCGCCGGCATTCGCATCAAAATGATCACCGGCGATCACGCACTGACCGCGCGGAATATCGGTCTGCAACTGGGCATCGGCGACGGATGCATGGCCTTAACCGGCGCCGAACTGGAGGCGCTGGATGACGATGCATTGCGTCAGGCGGTGCGCGATGTCGATGTGTTCGCACGCGCCAGCCCCGAACATAAACTGCGATTGGTGAAGGCATTGCAGGCCAATGGGGAAATCGTGGCGATGACGGGCGACGGCGTGAACGATGCGCCGGCGCTCAAGCGCGCAGACGTTGGCGTGGCGATGGGACGCAAAGGCACCGATGCCGCTCGCCAGGCGTCCGAAATCGTGTTGACCGACGACAACTTCAAATCCATTACCGCCGCGGTGGAAGAAGGTCGCACCACTTTCGACAACATCACCAAAGCAATTCTTTTCACTTTACCCACCAACGGCGGTGAAGCAGGCGTGCTGATCGCTGCGCTGCTGGGCGGGATGGTGATGCCCATTACGGCCGTGCAGATCCTTTGGGTCAATATGGTCACCGAAATCACGCTCGGCCTTTCGCTGGCGGTGGAACCGGCCGAACGCGATGTGATGAGCCGGCAGCCTCGCGATCCGCGGGCGCCGATTCTGAGTGCCCTGCTGAGCTGGCGCGTGCTATTCGTATCGCTATTGCTGATCGCCGGCACGCTAGGTCTTTTTATGTGGGAAATGACTCAACACGGCGATGTCGCGATGAGTCGCACGGTTGCGGTCAACGCACTGGTGATGGGCGAAATCTTTTATTTGTGGAACAGCCGCTACACCTACGACTCGGTTTTGAATCGACGCGGCCTCTTCGGCAATCGCTTCGTCCTCTACGCCATCGGCACGCTGCTCGTCTTTCAAGCGTTGTTCACTTATGCGCCGTTCATGCAAAAGCTGTTCGGCACCGCGGATATCGACGCTGCGCAGTGGCTGCGTATCGTAGGCTTCGGCGTCGCGCTAATGCTTTTGGTGGAAATCGAGAAAGCGCTGCTGCGTCATCGCCACGCACATCGTGGGCACAAGGCGAAGGTGTAGCACAATCCGGTCGTTGTCGCGGCGGCGGGTTACCGGTTGCGGCAATGCGAAAAACTCATATCGAACAAATTCGCGCCCCTTTCGTCGCTCAAGAGCGCGCGTGACGCAGTCCTTTGACCGATATCAATACGCGCTCCCGGAACCTTGCTTTAATGCGCCATCCTCATCACTGCCGGGAGCGCCACCATGGACGATTACAAAAGTATTCTTGTCCATTTGGACAATGGTCCTCATCTGGCGACACGCCTGAACCTCGCCGCCGATCTGGCGCAGCGTTTCGATAGCCGTCTTGCGGGTTTGTACGCGATCAATTCGACCGAAACCGCCTCAGCGATAGGCGAAGCAGGCATACCCGTCGCCACCTCCTTGCGCCACACAAAAGAAGAAAGCTGCCGGCATGCGCGCGTGCTTTTCAACACCGTAGTCGCGGAACATGGGTTCCATGCGGCCGATTGGTGGACCTGCAACGCCCATGCATCGGCTTGCGTAGCCGCCTACGCGCGTTATGTGGATCTCGTGGTAGTGGAGCAACCGGGCGCTTCCGATTCGGGCGTTAACACCGGCTTTCTGAATTCGGTTCTGCTGGGCGCTGGTCGTCCAGTGCTCGTCGTCCCGCGATATGCCCCGAGTCTGAATGCGTCGATGAAGCATATTGTCCTCGCCTGGAACGGTTCGCGCGAATCCGCACGCGCGGTCGACGATGCACTGCCTTTTTTACGCGGCGCAAAACAAGTCACCGTGATGATCATCCAGGATAGGCCTCGCGAATCCGCGATCGCGGGCGATACCGATATCGGCGTTTATCTCACCCGACACTGCATTCCAGCGCGTTTCAAACACCTCGAATTTACGGGCAGCATTACTGAAACCATCAACGACTACGCTGCCCAATCCGACGCGGACATGGTCGTCATGGGTGCTTACGGATATTCGCGGCTCGCGGAAATCATCTTAGGCAGCGCAACGCAGGCGATGCTCGGCGAAATGCGGGTGCCGGTATTGATGTCGCATTAAAAATGCGTTGGGCCATACGGCTCCTGAGCGCAGCACTTCAGGCCAGTTCGACTACATCTTTGTAGTCGGGAACGATACAGTTCCAGTTCAGACGTTCCTCGATTACTAGCCGCAAGGCATCGGCCTTAGGATTGATCCCTTAGGGATTAGGCAGCCACTGATTCGCCTTGGAGCGCAGAATTTCAGCGACGATATCTTCGCCGCAACGGCTGAAGTGATCCTGATCGCGGAAGGTGATGCAGTTTCCGACACGCAAGAAATCCGGTTTGAATTTCAGCAAGTCGACCAGGGACACATAGCGGAATCGCAAGGAAGGCGTGTCGGTGATTCGTTTCAACTCCTTTTCCAGTTGCTGAAACTGATCCAGGCTTTTTTCGCTCATCAGAAATCCCCGCGACAAGACCTCCGAATGGTGAAAATTCACCCGCGCCTCGACGTAGGGGCCTATCCAGACCACCTTCGCATGCTCGCTCATCTCGTTCAGATAGTCGACGATTCGATTTGCGTTGTCGTTCATGAATAGGAAGGGTTCGCCTTCCTCGAAAATCATTTTCGAATCGACCTCTCCCAGCCGGTCTTTGATCAAATAGGCACCGCTTTGGTGGAAAAATACGACGCCGATTTTGTCCCTGTTGCGTTTCAGGAATATATCGAAGTCGTCGTAGTGGCAATACGCGTAATCGTCATGGGGCCGGCAGCCGCCCTGCGACACGCCGAGAATGAACGGGGCGATTTCCGTCTTGGCGATGATGTTGTAAAGATTGATCGCGTGCGAATCGCCGATGACCACTAAGGCCTTCCCATATTTTTCTGCGCATCGATCGAATCGCTTCACGACTTTGTCGTCGATGCGAGTCGACCGGAATCGACAGTCCTCGTCGTCGAACCCTCCCCCCTTGGTGGTTTTGCGCGTGTGTTCGATCAGCAGGCGATAGGCCTGCGCCTCGTCTGCATTCAATCTCTGGGAAACGTAGTAGGACTCGAATCCGTTGGAAACATGGCCGAAGGCGCCGAAGCCCACGAAGAACAAGCTGCCGAGGCAGGCAAAGTGAAATATGGTTTTGCGGCCGACGATGGACTTGGACCTGAAGGGCTTTTCCACGAATTGCCATGTCAGGTAACCCAAGGGGAGCGCGGCAATCGATAGGGCGATCATCTGCCACAGGTGCAGCGAGGACGTGCTGCGCTGATTGGCAAAAGCGAACAGCGGTTGATGCCACAAATAGGCGCTGTAACTGATCAAGCCGATGCCGACCAAAAGTCGGGCGCTCAATAAACGCCCTACGACGGTCGACGGTGTCGCGAAGACAATGAGGAGGCCCGCGCCGATCGTGGGAACGAGCGCATACAACGAAGGGAACGGCGTTTTATCGTCGAAGCCCATTGCCGCATAAGCGATCAGCAATATACCTGCAGCGCTCAACGCCTCGCGGGTAGCAGCGCTAAATTCTAGTGTGCGAGCGCGCCCCGAGCGAAACGCGATGAACGCGCCTATCGCCAGTTCCCATCCACGAGTCGGCAGCAAGTAAAAGGCCGCGTCCGGCTGGTGGTACGCCGCCCACTGCGTGGCAACCAAGCTCAGGAGCGCCGCGATGCCCAAAAACGCCAGGATCGAGCGCCTGCCGAGTCTCCAGGTGAGCATGATGAACAGGGGGAACAGCACATAATACTGTTCCTCCACGCCCAAACTCCACGTATGCAATAGCGGTTTGAGTTCCGCCGCGGGGGCGAAGTATCCGCTTTCGCTGTAAAACAGAACATTCGAGCCGAAGACCGCGACGGCAGCAAGGCTTTGGGAAAAATCCTTCATCGCGCTCGGCAACAGCCAAAGCCATGCGAACGGAATGCAAATCGCCATGACAAAAAACAATGCCGGCAGAATGCGACGCGCTCGACGCTCGTAAAAACCCAGCAGGGAAAATGTGCCGGCCTTTTTTTCGGCGAGGATGATCGACGTGATCAGATAGCCGCTGATGACAAAAAAGACATCGACGCCGACGAAGCCGCCAGGGAAGGCGCTGAAGCCTGCGTGAAAAAGTATTACGAGGAGTACCGCGACTGCCCGCAATCCATCGATTTCCCGACGGTAGCTGATCATTGTTAACTCGCCCCCCGGCGCTGGATCGTTGGACTTCTCCCGATATTATATTGTCATATTCGGCAAACGGGCGAAGCTCGGCGAAATGCGGGTGCCGGTATTGATGTCGCATTAAAAATGCGTTGGGCCATACGGCTCCTGAGCGCAGCACTTCAGGCCAGT
>DATEEW010000357.1:0-5697 GCA_035280965.1 Burkholderiales bacterium | reverse complement strand
CTCGGCCTCCAACGAATTCTCGCTGGTATGGACGAACGCCACGCGGCCGTCCGGTTCGCCGTTTTATAGCGTAGACGTAGCCGATATCGACGGCGACGGGAATCTCGAAGTGCTGGCTGGCGGTGGCCGCGAACACACCGGAGCGGATGGCGTCTTTATCTATGCCTACGATGTGGCAACCCGAAGTGAAGAATGGCATACGCTGCAGCTTGGCAGCACATGGTCTGCGGTTACCGACCTCGCAGTGGCGGACACTGATGCGGATGGCGACTTGGATTTCGTCGGCATTGTCGAGGGCGGCAATGCCTATGTCTTCAATGGTCCCACGCATCAGCTCAGCGCTATCGTTACTGTCGAAGCTGCTTCGCTTGCCACTCGCGGAACAGGCGCGGATCTGAAATTGATGATCGGCGATACCGCTGGCCGTATGACGCTGCATCGGTTTGACGGCACTGGTTATCCCGAGAACTACGACAGAGTCTTCGGTACCACAGCGCTCGACGGCTTGCACCGCCTGCCCACCGGCCTATGGGTGGGCACGAACGGCACACTTAGTCGCTACACTGGTGATACGAAAATTTTCGAAACCACAAACTACGGCCCCGGATTCGGTACCGGGTTCGCACCCGTGCCCGGGCAATCGTGGGTATACAGCGCGGGCAGTTACGGCGTGCACGGATTCAAGATCCAGCCATAGCAGTCCTAAGATGATTGACTTGTGGGTCAAGCAAGCAATCTAAAGTCGATCCTGGTCTACGCAAGCGTTAGCCGTTTGCGTAGACCAGTTGCCTTGGCCAAGCAGGCCACGACGGCGAGTCGCATACTTTAAGTTAGCCAGACCATCGCCTCGAGATGCACTGAATTTCGCCATAATTACCATTCATAAAGCTTAGGTCAGAATCCTCAGACCAAGCTCTATGTTCATCGCCCACGCACCCTTCGGCTACGTCATTTCAGTAGCGGTCATGAATCGCGTTCGTTCCACGCCGGCAAAACTGTTGATTGTCGCGTGCATGCTCGGCGCCCTCGCTCCGGATTTCGATTTAGCTTACTTGTATCTGATCGACCACGGACGGACACATCACCACCGATATTTCACGCATTGGCCAATTATTTGGATTTCGCTCATGTTCATTTGCGCTATTGCGTACATCAATGCGAAGCGGAGCGGTCCCGCACTTGTCGGATTGATGTTCAGCATCGGCGGTTTTTCACATATGATCCTCGATAGTCTTGTGGGCGATATCTGGTGGTTCGCGCCTTTCTTGGACCTGCCCTTCTCGTTTGCTCACGTACCATCGCTTTATCACCCGTGGTGGTTGAACTTCGTGCTCCATTGGTCGTTTGTGGTTGAGCTTTTAATATGCGCCTGGGCGTTCCAGGTGTATCGCCGCCGGTCCCGCATTCTGGCGAGCCAAGGCCCGTCGCACGCATAAACGCAAGCTCGGAAACCTTTGGATACACTGTAGCCTGCACAAACATCGGACAATGCGGGCGACTTATCTAGTTTTCGCTGCGCTCCGTCATTTCATGATTCTCCGCTCCACACGATGATCTTCTCTCGCTTTTCCCCCTCCGCATTTCGTTCCCATTGGTCCGTGCTTCGCTCCCGCGAGGCCGATTGGCGCACGCGAGCAAAGGCAGGCGGCCGGATCGTCGCTAAAGTTGCTGTGTTGGGGCTCGCGGCCTTAGTTGTTTATACGCTGCTGCTCATTCCCCTTACGCCGAGCGTAGGAGACGCGGCCAAGGGTAAAGCCGAGCGACCAACGATGTTGATTTCGGTGGACGGCAAACCGCTCGCCGCGTATCGACGCCTCAATCGCAAATGGGTGGGCCTGGACCATATCTCGCCGCATGTGGCGAAGGCGCTGGTCGCGACGGAGGATCACCGCTTCTATGAACATCACGGCATCGATATCCGACGCACGGCGTCGTCGGTCTTCTGGACGCTGACGGGCGATCCGCAGGGTGGTTCGACCATCAGTCAGCAGCTAGCGCGCAATCTTTTCCCCGAAGAGATTGGGCGTTCGAGCACGGTGAGCCGCAAACTGAAAGAGATGATTGTCGCGGTGAAACTCGAGCAGCGCTACGAGAAGCGCGAGATTCTCGAACTGTATTTGAATACGGTGCCTTTTCTCTACAACGCATACGGCACAGAGATGGCGTCGATGACCTATTTCGACAAGCCGGCATCGAAACTGAATCTGGTCGAAAGCGCTACGCTGATCGGCATGCTGAAAGGCACGTACTACTACAACCCGAAGCTGCATCCGGAACGCGCGGTGGCACGACGTAATGTGGTGCTCGCACAAATGCTGAAGCACGGCGCCATCAACAAGGCGACTTATGAAGCCGCGCGCAAGCAACCGTTGAAGTTGGACTTTCAGCCGCAGAAGGAGTGGCAGGGATCGGCGCCGCATCTGGCGAACCATCTTAAAAACTGGCTGATCGATTGGGCGGACAAGAACGATTACGACATCTACACGGACGGCCTGCGCGTCCACACAACCCTCGACAGCCGCTTGCAGGACTACGCCAACCAGGCAGTGGAGCGTCAAGCGGCAGCGCTGCAAGCAGTCGCCGACGTCGAGTGGGGCGCGAAGAGCGCGAAGTTTCTTTCCGGTAGCACACAGCCGTATCAGGAGCTGGCCAAGCGTGTGGCGCCCTTCAAACATTTCTGGACCAGCAAAGCGGAGCTGGTGGATGCCTTCATCGCCGAAACGCCTGAGTACCGCAAGCTTCTCGACGACGGCAATAGCGCGGATGAGGCCCTGAACATTTTGCGGGCCGATGAGATTTTAATGAACCGGTTACGCGAAGAGAAGACGCGCTTGCAGGCGGGCTTTGTCGCCATCGACCCGCGTTCCGGCGCAGTGCGCGCGTGGGTGGGCAGCCGCGATTTTCGGACCGACCCTTTCGATCATGTGAACAGCGCGTCGCGTCAGCCCGGGTCGACTTTCAAGCCTTTTGTGTATGGCGCCGCTTTGCAGAAAGGCATGTCACCTAATCAGGTTTTTCAGGATGTGAAAGTTGAAATGCGACTGGCCAACGGCACGGTGTGGGAACCTGGCGATTCGAAAGCGCCTACCGGCGGGGAAGTGCCCATGCGCGACGGGCTGATTTATTCGAAGAACAATATTACCGCTCAGGTCATGCACCAAACGGGGCCCGATCCTGTGGCGAATCTCGCGCACCAGGCGGGCATCCGTCAAAGCAAGTTGGATGCGGTACCTTCGCTTGCACTCGGCACCAGCGCCGTGACGCTATTGGAAATGGTGTCGTCTTACAGCACGATCGCGGCGCTTGGCGAATATCACACTCCGTGGATGGTCCGGCGTATCACTGATCGCAATGGCAATGTGCTCGCGGAGTTCAACCAATCGCAAAGCGAGCCGGTAATAGACGAGCAGACCACCGTGCAGTTGATCGACATGTTGCGTGCCGCCGTCGATGAAGGCACTGGCCAAGGTATCCGCACGAGATTTAACATCGACGCGGATGTAGCGGGCAAGACCGGCACGACGCAGGACAACATGGACGGTTGGTTCATTCTGATGCATCCGCAACTCGTCGGCGGCGCCTGGATGGGTTTCAACGATCCGCGTGTGCGCATGCGCAGCAACTACTGGGGGCAAGGCGCACACAACGCACTGCTGATCGTGGGCGATTTCTATAAACGAGCGTTGCAAGGGCGCGCGATTGATGAGTCGGCGCGCTTCCCGAATCCCCCCGAACAATCCTGGTTCGGCGGTTTCTTCGATAGATTCGGCAAACAATTGCGCCAATGGGGTGGCGATGAGCGAGAAGAACCTGCCCCCATTGAGGATCGGACGCCGCGGCGCGCCCCACCTCCCGAAGAAAATTACGAGCAGCAAATCCGCCGTGAAGCCGCAGAAGAGCTCGAAGCGCAAAAGGAGATCGAGCGGGAACTGCAACGCATGGGGCGCTAACCTCGGCGCTGGCGAACCGCATACTTGCAGTTCAAAGCCTGAGCGACTTCGCTGAGAGACTACCGCTTGGACTCGCTCGGAATCGTCAAGGGCTGCCCTACCGACCCCGCGTAAAAGACGATGAGCTTGACGGGTGTGTCGCCAACGACGCGGCCGTTGTGCACGGTATCGATCACTTCAGCCAACGCTTCGCCTGCTTTGATTTCTTTAACGCGCCCGTCCTTGAGCGTGACCGCGAGCTTGCCTTCGAGGATCATGCCGAATGAAGGAACCGGATGACTATGCCAACCGGTTTCACCGCCGGGCGCGATTTCAATCATCAAACCGGTGATTTCCGCTTGTCCCGTCGGGTAGGCGATAGGTGCGCCTTCCCACGTAGTCGTGGTTTTGAGCAGTGGCGTGACCTTCAGCGTGCTTGAGGTTTCAAACGCCAACGCGTGCGGGATGAAAAATATTCCCGCCATGAAAAGCACGCTCGTTCTACGCATCGTCGTTCTCCTTTTGCGCGAGTGCTGCATCCAGCGACTGGATTTGCGAAATGATCGCCACCAGTTTTCGGCCATCCTGAGTCAACGCGTATTCCGTACGCGGCGGCACTTCTGCATGCACCTGCTTGTCGAGCAAACCGTATTGAGTGAGTTTTCTTAAACGTTCGCTCAGCACTTTGGTGGAAATACCCGCAACATGTCTTTCCAACGCGCCTGGCCGATTGATGCCTTGGGACACCGCTTGCAAAACCGACACCGACCACTTGCAACCGACTACGTCTTCCAGCTTTCGATAGTTTCCACGCGATGCGGTCGAATTATTTTTTTCGCTCATGGCTGAGTAACTTACCCCTTCAAGTGCGTAGGGCACCGAAAAGTGCCCGCTGTGCGACTCGCGCATCGTTCATTAGAGTTTCGCCGCACTTGCATATCCGATGCAAGCACTTAAAGAGAGGGACGAACATGAGCAAAAGCAAAGCAATTTTCTACCATGCGGGCTGTCCGATTTGTGTGGAAGCCGAACAGGCGGTCGCGCACGCGTTGGACCCGGCGAAGCACGAAGTGGAAATCGTGCATTTGGGCAGCGCGAAAACTCGTTTGAAAGATGCCGAGAAGGCGGGCGTCAAGTCGGTGCCCGCGCTAGTGATGGATGGGGCCGTTTTTCACATCAACTTCGGCGCCAGTCTGGAGGCTTTGAAATAACCGGACCACGGAGGCCGCTCCGCGGCCTCCCGCCTTAGTCGAACCTTAGTCTGCGTACTTGCGCGCTTTTTTGATAATGGGCGCCCATTGTTTAATCGCGGTCTCGAGATGGGTGCGCGCGTATTCCGGTGTCACCTTTTCGAGCGGAGCCGGATCGGTGCCTAAATCGTTGAAACGCGCTCTGACGCTGGTGTCCATCAATGCGTAACGCAAGGCATCGTTAAGCTTTTCGATGGCCTCTTTAGGGGTTCCCGCGGGCGCATAAAGCACATGCCACACCGCCAAATCGAAACCCGCCAATCCCTCCTCTTGCAACGGGGGCAATTCAGGCAAGGAAGCGATGCGCTTGGGGGTCGTGATGCCGTAGGCCTTCACTTTGTTGCTGCGAATCTGCGGCGTGGTGTTGGTGGTCTGATCGCACATGAAATCTATTTTTCCGGCGAGCAAGTCATTCATCGCCGGCCCCGTGCCCTTGTAGCCGGTCGTTTTAAGGTCGAGGCCGATTGCGCTCATAAACATCAAGCCGCAAAAATGGGAGGCCGACCCCAATCCCGAAT
>DATEEW010000356.1:0-4328 GCA_035280965.1 Burkholderiales bacterium | reverse complement strand
AAGCCAGATCGTCTTCCGACAAAAGAGTGCTGCCGCGCGTCGCTACTTCATCGAAGCCGTCCGCGTGCGCATCCAAAAAAGCTTCGTCGACCAACACGCTTCCCTGGCCATCCTCACCGCGATCACTTACGACTAACGCCTCTCCCGCACCGGCGCGGCCGAACCAGTGTTCATCCAACGTCCGTTCATTCTCATCGTCAGGAAGCAAGGCGTACACCTCTTCCGCCGACAAGCCACGATAGGCTTGATCGAGCAGTGCGCCGCGCGGAACAATAAAGCCGTCATCGGCCAACAACTGGTTCACGCAATAATCGCAGGCGCGATCCCAACGTGTCGCAATACGATGTCCGCGACGATGGAAATGCAATAACGCGCAATGCAAGGCTTCATGCGCCAGCATGTAACGCGCATCGGAGAAAGACAGCGAATCGATATAAGTCGGATTGAAATACAAGGCGCGCGCATCGGTGGCGATACGGTTGCAGCGAGCATGCGGACGCAGCGGCAGATGCATCAGCAATGCGCCGATGAAGGGACGTTCGAGAATCAGACGGGAGCGCGCCGCTTCGAGTTTGCGGATGGCGTCGGCAGTCACCTTATGATCCGGGGCTTCGTTCAAGCTTATCCAAACATGCAATCTCGTTTCGAGCGGCGAATGGATACAGACGCTTCCCTCGCTCGTGCAGCTTCGCTCACTCGCGACCATCCTCACCTCTATGCGGGCTTCTAGATGCGGTCATAGGACAACAGATCGCTCACTTCCGAAGCCCATTCGGCGAAGGCCGGCACTTCGTATAAGGGACGCGCGAGACTACGCTGCAAATCGATGACCAGCATCAGTCCCAATTCGCGTTGCGGCAGGCGGCGCGCATAGGCGAGCGCATGCGCGATTCCTTCGCTCTGAAATTCGCCCTTGAGTTTCAACACATAGCGCACCAGCGCGGCGGACACCGCGTATTGCAACTCCACACTGCGCGGCACCTCCGTGTCGCGGCCCGCCGCAATGGCAGCCACATCCGGAAGCTTGTCCAAGTGATTCATATAAGCGCGACAGGCGAGTCCCGCCGCCGGTCCCACGCAAGCTTTCAGCGCTTCGCCCATCAACTCGGGTTCATCAGCGAATTTTTTCAGCGCGCGATCGGCGAATTCCCAGGAACGCGGCGTCGGATACGCGACCATATAGCGAGCAGGGTCGAAATCGAAAAGCAGGTCGGGACGGAAACGCAGAAAGGCGATCAGGCGTTCGTCTACTTGCTTCGTATGCGCCCACACTATCCAATCGTCGAGATCCGCTTCCAGTTCGTAATGCGTGAACCGATTGGCGAGCGGCGCCGGCATTTGATAGGTCACCCCGCGATCGCCCTGACGATTGCCCGCGGCGAAAATCGCCCAACCCGGCGGCACTGCATATTCGCCCAGACGCCGATCGAGAATGAGTTGATAGGCGGCGGCCGTAACGGTGGGCACTGCGGAAGTAATTTCGTCCAAAAACAGAATACCGCGCAGCCCGTGGCGTTCCTCATCCGGCAATTGCGCGGGCACTGACCACACCACATGTTTGCCGTCGCGGAAAGGGATACCGCGCAGATCGGTGGGCTCCATTTGTGCGAGACGGATATCGATCAGCGGCACGCCGTGCGCTTCCGCAACTTTTGCAATCAATTGCGATTTGCCGACGCCGGGTGGTCCCCACAACATCAGCGGCGTGTGTCGCCCCGTGGACACGGCGGCGAATTCACGATCGAGAATGGCGGTAATCTGAGAAGGTCGCATGTCGCTGGAGGCGCGCTTTCGGCATGCGCCGTGCTAGAGGAGTGCTTAATGAAAAGCTCGGGTAAAGCAATCATGTCCGGCGCGAACAAAACGTACGATGTATCGGCCAAAAAAACTTAACCAGAGCCTCTGTGGGCTATCATAGCACGCGATTCCGGACCTCCAAGACGATGAAGTTCTGCTCTAACTGCGGCGCAACAGTGATGCTGCGCATCCCCGAAGGCGACACGCTGCCGCGTCATGTCTGCGACGCTTGCAGCAGCATTCATTATTTGAATCCGCGCATGGTGGTGGGCTGCATCCCCGAGTGGGAAGATCGCATTCTGTTGTGCAAACGCGCCATCGAACCGCGTTATGGTTATTGGACTTTACCGGCCGGCTTCATGGAAAACGGCGAAACCGTCGCTCAAGCGGCGATGCGCGAAACCTTGGAAGAAGCGCACGCGCGCGTGGAGCTGCATCCGATCTACTCCATGTTTTCGGTGCCGCATGTCAGTCAGGTACACGTGTTCTACCGCGCCAAGTTGCTCGATCTGGATTTCGGTGCGGGGGTCGAGAGTCTGGAAGTGAAATTATTCAGCGAAGACGAAATCCCTTGGGACGATCTCGCCTTCCGCACGGTTTCCACAACCTTGAAGCATTACTACGCCGACCGCAAAGCAGGCAGTTTCGGTATGCATACCGGCGATATCGAAGCCCCGCCGCGGCTTTAAGCGCGCCCGACTTGACTCAGGCTATGGGTTCTCGCGCTTTTTCGACCCTTTCCCAAACCTCGGGAGTGCTGCTTTGCCAAACACCGCAGAGCAAATTGCGAAATTTTGTATTTATTTTCGCCTCGCGCTCGATTCGCTCTATCCATTCAATTCCATGGTATTCGATGAAGCCTTCCAGTGGGCCGGCTGCAAGAACGGCAATAACTTTCTCATCTGAAGTTTTTTCAGTAATAAGAAGCATTGCCGCCCAAATAGATTCTGGATCTTTGCGTTCTAGGTCGAAGAACTTTTGGATTGGCCACCAGAGCGGATCATTCAGCTCGGGAGACTCGGGCAACGACTGAGCGTCGATATATGCATTGCCCATTCCTCTAATTCTTTTGCGTCAATCACCGTAGCGCATGCTAATCGTTAGGCGTCGCGTTGATGCGATGGATAGTCAAATCGGCGCCGTTGAATTCCTGCTCCTCGTTCAGTCTTAAGCCGACCATCACTTTGATCAACCCATAGACCGCCACGCCCCCAACCAGCGCGACGAGAATACCGAGTACCGTGCCCGCCAGTTGCGCCATGAAGGACACGCCACCCAAACCACCGAGTGCTTTGACGCCGAATATGCCTGCCGCGATGCCGCCCCACGCGCCGCATAGACCATGCAGCGACCACACACCCAACACATCATCGATGCGCCAGCGGTTTTGCGAAACGGTGAACAGATAAACGAAAACTACGCCCGCGACCACGCCGGTCACCAATGCGCCCAACGGATGCATCACATCCGAACCCGCGCAAATGGCCACCAAGCCCGCCAACGGCCCGTTGTGCACGAAACCCGGATCGTTGCGGCCCGCCACCATCGCGGCCAGCGTACCGCCGACCATCGCCATGAGCGAATTCATCGCAACGAGGCCACTCACCTTGTCGATGGTTTGCGCGGACATCACATTGAAGCCGAACCAACCTACCGCCAGAATCCAGGCGCCCAAAGCCAGAAAAGGAATCGATGACGGCGGATACGCTGTCATCCCGCGCCCATCCTTCTGATAGCGGCCCGTGCGCGCTCCCATGAGCAGCACTGCGACGAGTCCCAGCCATCCTCCTACTGTGTGCACGACCACAGAGCCCGCGAAATCGTGGAATGGCGCGCCGAAGCTCGCTTCAATCCAACTCTGCACCCCGTAGTTGCCGTTCCATACGATGCCTTCGAAAAACGGATATACAAAACCGACCACCAAGGCCGAAGCGCAAAGCTGGGGATAGAAGCGCGCGCGCTCGGCAATACCGCCGGAAACAATTGCGGGAACCGCAGCGGCGAAAGTCAGCAGAAAAAAGAACTTCACCAAGTCGTAGCCACTGCGGGCGGCCAGGATTTCAGCGCTGCCGAAAAAATGCGTTCCATAGGCGACGCCGTAGCCGACGAGAAAGTAAGCGAGTGTCGAAATGGAAAAATCGCAAAGGATTTTTACCAGGGCGTTGACCTGGTTTTTAGCGCGGACGGTGCCCAATTCCAGGAAGGCAAACCCGGAGTGCATCGCGAGCACCATGATTGCGCCGATCAAGATGAATAGAACGTCGGCGCCTGATTTCAGCGTATCCATGCTCCCCTCCCCATCATGCTGTTCTTATTGGCGGGGGGATCATAGCACCGGCCGACGCCCGCTGGGGCAACCGGGACCTCGAGTGGCTGCAGCTGGAGTCCTGCCAGGTGCTGCGCGACACCAACGGCCACCACGACTACTTCGGCCGGTGGCGCGGCGCCTTCCAGGGCCTGCACATCCTCAACGGCTTCGACACCAACGCGTACTGCGTCGGCGGCGGCACCGGCGCCACCTTCGCGAGCTA
>DATEEW010000355.1:0-3115 GCA_035280965.1 Burkholderiales bacterium | reverse complement strand
TGCGGAATTGCCCCCAAAACTTATTTGCCAAACTACCGCGAGTTCTACGAGTTGCGACAGTTCACTTCAGGGGATGCTTCTCGCAGAGAAGAAATTGAAGTGCTGGGCCAGCGCGTAGCTTTCGGTTCGCGCTTGTTGTATCGCTTTGCCGATCAGCCGCTCGCAACCTTGCATATCGAAATATGCGAGGACTTGTGGACGCCTATTCCGCCTTCCTCCTATGCCAGCTTGGCGGGTGCGACGATTCTGGCGAATCTGTCGGCTTCGAATGTCACAGTGGGCAAGGGCGGATATCGCTGCGAACTGGTTGCCAATCAATCCGCGCGATGCATTGCGGCCTATTTATACAGCGCTGCGGGCTATGGCGAATCGACAACCGATCTGGCCTGGGACGGTCATGGCCTCGTCTACGAAAACGGCACGCTGCTGGCGGAGACGAAACGCTTCAACTACTCCGCCCAGATCGTGTATGCCGATATCGACCTGGATCGACTTGCGCAAGATCGCATGCGGCAGAACAGCTTCAACGAATCGGTGCGCCGCCACGCCGCTGACGTTGCTGCCTTCAAGGTTATTACCCTGGACACGCAGTTGCCGCGCGAGGGCAGCTTGCCACTCACGCGCCGCTACGAACGTTTTCCTTACGTGCCGGTCGATGCCGCGACGCGCGATGCGCGCTGCGCGGAAGTCTACGATATCCAGGTGCAGGGCTTGATCAAGCGTCTGCGATCCATGGGCAGCGATAAAGTGGTGGTCGGAATATCGGGCGGATTGGATTCGACGCAAGCCTTAGTTGTGTGCGCGCATGCAATGGATCTAATGAAACTGCCGCGCACCAATATTCTTGCTTACACGATGCCCGGGTTTGCGACGAGTCAGCGCACGCTGGATCAGGCGCGGCGGTTGATGAAGGCGGTGGGCGTCACGGCGGAAGAAGTCGACATCCGTCCGAGTTGCGTGCAAATGCTTAAAGATATCGGGCATCCCTATGCAGAAGGTCAATCGGTGCACGATGTGACTTTCGAAAACGTGCAGGCGGGCGAACGCACCAGTCATCTATTCAGACTGGCGAATCTGCATCACGCGCCGGTCATTGGGACCAGTGATTTATCGGAACTGGCACTCGGGTGGAGTACCTATGGCGTTGGCGATCATATGGCGCACTATCATGTCAACGCCAGCGTGCCGAAAACACTGATTCAATTTTTGATTCGTTACGTCGCGCGCACGCATATGCTGGGTGAAGCGGCGAGCGTGGTATTGCGTGACGTGCTTGATACCGATATCAGTCCCGAACTGGTTCCGGGCGCGTCGAAAAACGAGCCGGAGCAAAGTACAGAAAGCGTGGTTGGTCCCTATGCGCTGCAGGACTTCACGCTGTATTACATCTTGCGTTTCGGCTACCGCCCACAAAAGGTGGCTTTTCTTGCCTGGAACGCATGGCGCGATGCGAACGCTGGTTTATGGCCCGATGTGCGGGAGGCCGACCGCAAGGCTTACGACATTGCCGAAATCAAAAAATGGCTGGCCGTTTTTTCGCGCCGCTTCTTTCAACTTTCGCAGTACAAACGCAGCGCGATACCGAATGCGCCGAAAGTGGGTTCGGGCGGGTCGCTGTCGCCGCGCAGCGATTGGCGCGCGCCTAGTGACGGCGAAGCGGCCGCTTGGCTCGCCGACCTGGATCACATTCCGGATCGCTGATTCAACACCGTCGAAGAGCGGTCTCCCTTGGCACTTCATACTTCCATACCGCCAGCGCTGAGGTGGGCGTTGATTGCGTCCTTGTTGCTGCATGTGATCCTGTTCGCGTTGCGTGCACCGCAATACGAAGTGCCGCCCTCTTCGACACCGCCGATCGACGCCCGCATCGTGCAGGCGCCCGTTGCTGCGGAGCCGAAGTCACCGGTCCACTCTCTTTCAAGTCCACCGCCGAAGCAAGTGCGGAAAAGCGAGAAGCCATCTTCCCCGAAACGCCTCGATCCCGCAGTCGCCGAGCCCAAAGCTTCCGCTTCGCCCGCGCCAACTGAAATAGCGCCCCAAAACCCGACGTCGGCAACACGCGATTCGGTGAACACTACGGTGGCGACAAGCAATGCCGAAATCTCTACCGGTGATACGACTGCGGCGTCTGCGCCAAGCGCCATTGCGGATCCCGGCGCTATCGCGCGCTATCGCATCAGCTTAATGAGCGTTGCCGAACGCTATAAACGTTTTCCCGAATACGCGAGGGACCGTGAGTGGCAAGGTCGCTCGGATTGGCATGTTGAAGTGGGAGCGGATGGCCGTCTGCGCGAGTTACGTTTGAAAAAATCGAGCGGCTATGAAGTGTTGGATCGCACTGCGGGGGAGATGTTACGCAGCGCTCAACCTGAAACGCCGCTTCCGCCTGATTTACAGGGTCGCAGTTTCAGTTTCGCCGTCGGCGTCATCTTCAATTTCGGCGAGCGAGAACCTACGAGATAAGTCGTTTTACCGCGCCGGCGGAAAAGCCACCACGTGATCCACATCCAGACGAATGCCGATTTTTTCGCCCAGCGCATGATTGTGATGACTGGGCACCAGTGTCAGCAGGGGGCGTCCGCTCTCCAGTTTCAGGGTGTAAAGAATTTCCGCGCCCTTGAATGCTTTATGCACGACCTCGGCCTGCATGGGGCTGCTATCGTCGTGCACGATATCGTCCGGGCGCAATAACACCTCGACTTGGCATCCTTCTTTGTGCGCCGGATCGATGCCGTTGCAGCATTGATGAATTGCTTGCTTGAGCGTGCCTAGCTCGATGCGGACTTCCAAACTGGGCAATACCTGACCCGGCATGAAAACGCCCTGACCGACAAAATCCGCGATGAATCGGTTGGCCGGTCGATGATAGAGGTTGTACGCGCTATCCCACTGTTGAATGACGCCCTGGTGCATGATGCCGATTTCGTCGGCGATGGCGAAGGCTTCGTGCTGATCGTGCGTGACGAGAATGGCAGTGGTATTGGTGCGCTTGATAATGTCGCGCACTTCCAGACTCAAGCGTTCGCGTAGTTCGACGTCCAGATTGGAAAAGGGCTCGTCGAGCAGAATCAAGTCGGGTTGGGGCGCAAGCGCGCGAGCAAGCGCAACACGCTGT
>DATEEW010000354.1:0-9388 GCA_035280965.1 Burkholderiales bacterium | reverse complement strand
ATACCTGGCGGAATTGCTCAAAATGTTTGGCGGTGATGTAAAGCTCGCGCTCGCGGGCTATAACGCCGGCGAAGGCGCTGTGTTGAAATACGGCAACCGCATTCCGCCCTATCGCGAAACACAAGCCTATGTGCCGCGCGTGTTGGCTTTCTACGAGCGCTGGCGTACCGAATAAAAACTGCGCTCTCCCGCGCGGCAATATTTCCTTCATCTTCGACCCATAGACTGACGCGGTTTCATTGCGGTGTTCTATGCGTACGCGTACTCCACATCGATTCAAACCTTCCGCGGAGCCGCAGCGTGGGGCCGTCGCCATCCTAGGGGATGAGGAGGTTTTCGCGCAACAAGTCGTGGCCTTTCTGTGCGACCAATCCCGTCACCAACGACTCGCCGATGAGGCGAGGACATTGGCCAGCGAATGGAGCGATGAAGCGAGGGCTGAACGCATGGCGCAAGCCTATACGCGCCTGTTCGGTGCTTCACACGCTAGTGAGAATCTGCGGCCCAGCGCCAGGCATGCGCAATAATGGTTTGCAGATCCGCGTACTGCGGCGCCCACTTCAATTGCGCGCGTGCGCGCGTCGAATCCGCCACCAATCGCGCCGGATCGCCGGGTCGTCGCTCCCCGTACTGCACAGGAATGTCCTTCCCCGTGATTTCGCGCGCGACACGAATCACTTCGTCGACCGAGTAGCCTGCGCCGTTACCTAGATTGAACGCGGTCGTCGCCCCTCCGTTGTTGAGATATTCCAGCGCCGCCAGATGCGCGCTGCATAAATCGACGATGTGAATGTAGTCACGGATGCAGGTTCCGTCTGCCGTATCGTAGTCGCGGCCGAACACGGTGATATGTGGACGTTTGCCGAGCGCGGCTTCGAGCACCAGTGGAATCAAATGTGTTTCGGGCTCGTGGCGTTCACCCAAACGGCCTTGCGGATCGGCGCCCGCCGCATTGAAATAACGCAGACTTACCGCGCGCAGTCCATATGCCTGTTCGAAATCGGCGAGCATTCTTTCGACCATCAACTTCGATGCGCCATAAGGATTGACTGGAAATTGTGGATGCGTTTCGTCGATGGGTACCCGTTGCGGCTCCCCGAATACGGCAGCGGTGGATGAAAATACGAATTGAAGCACTTTGTGACGAGCCATCACGTCGAGCAAATTGAGCGTATTGCTCACATTGTTGCGGTAGTACTTCAGCGGTTCGCGCACGGATTCGCCGACTTGTATGAAAGACGCGAAGTGCATTACGGCATCGAAACGGTGTGACTCGAAGAGTCGATCCAAGGCGTCGACGTCCGCCAAGTCACCTTCGACTAGATAGCCGGCAAGCACCGCGTCGCGATAGCCGGTACTGAAGTTATCGAATACGGTCACGTCATGACCTTGCTCGGCGAGCATCAACACCATGTGCGAACCGATATATCCCGCGCCACCTACTACGAGTACCTGCATCGAGCGTCCTTTAATTCAAGTCGTAAAGCCAGCGCAAAAAAGCATCCTGCGCACTTTGGGTCGCAGCCGCATTGGGATGGTTCACGATGAAGGTGAAAGCAATGCGCCGCCCTTCACGATCTAGCATGAATCCTGCCATGCTTCGCACGTCGCTAAGCGAACCGGTTTTGATATGGGCTTGCCCGACAATGGGGTCTTCTTTCAGCTTTCGGCTCGCTGTGCCGTCGCGACCGATGATCGGCAAAGAAGCAATGAACTCTGGCATTACAGCGCTACGATAAGCAGCCAACAGCAAACTCTGCATGTTCGCCGTACTGATCCGTTCGATACGCGACAAGCCGGCGCCATTTTCCAGAGCCAGTTCCGGCATGTCCAGTTCGCGTTGTTTGAGCCAATCGCGAACGATTTTGCCGGAGGTTTCGTACCGCCCGGGTGGTTGCAATACCTCCGCCGAAAGTGTGAGGAAGACTTGGCGGGCGATCGTATTGTTGCTGTACTTGTTCATATCGCGCAGCACTTCTGCGGCGCTGGGCGATTGATGAACGGCGAAAACCGCGGCACCCGGGGGCGCCATTCCGTCGCGAACCGTTCCATTGAAAACCCCGCCTGCATCGCGCCATAGGCTTTTGAACGCGCCGAGTACAAAATTCGAGTGGGATAGCAGCGCGATATTCCAATTACGTTCGCCGCAACTGAGCGGATAGGGGCCGTCGAAGCGTAGCTGCGCGCCGTCAGCACTTTCCGCCACCAGCAATTGAATGTCGTTTCGCCAGTCGTTGCACGCCCCTTGAGTGACACGCAAGCGATTGTCTATCTGCACGGACGCGATAGGAGGTTCCGGCAATAGCTGCATGCCTTGGGCGCTTGGCACGAGGCGATAGCGTTGTGTTTTGAAATTCAGCAGTAAGGCATCGGCGCCGACGTTATATGGCCGCAAGGGCTCCATATCGAAAGCGGCGGGATCGTGCGGTGGTATATCGAACCAGCTGCGATCGAGCACGAGATCGCCGCGGATTTCCTTCAGGCCACGCCCGCGCAGTTGTTGCAGCAGCAACCAGAACTGTTCATAGGTGAGCTTGGGATCGCCATAGCCTTTGAAGATAACGTCACCGTCCAACACCCCGTCGCGCAGTGGACCGCCCAGATAGACTTCGGTGCGCCAGTTATATGTGGGACCCAGAATATCGAGCGCCGCAAATGTGGTGACCAGTTTCATCACCGACGCGGGATTCATTGCCTTTTGTGTATTGAAGGTGACGAGGGGGCGCTTCTCCTCGACGCGCTGCGCGGCCAGCCCGACATTTTCGGACGGAATGCCGGCGCGACTCAGTGCTTGCGCGACCGGCGCCGGAAGTAGGTCGCGCGCATGCGTCGGCGGACTCAGCGCGGATAACGCAAGGATCGCAGCAATAAGAAGCCGATTCGCTATGTGCATGGGCGGGAGTATGCCATTGGAGCCGCGGCTTCTCCGCAGGCGCGCTTAACGCGGGAGTTGTCGCTCCGGTTGCTTATTCTTTCAAATGGGCGCGGGGATCGAAGTTCGATTCGCGCTTCAAATCCTCATACAGGCTGCGCTCGCGCGTAGAAGGTTGCTCCGGCGTAATCACTTGCAGCACACAATATAAATCGCCCGCACCGCTGCCCGGTCTGGGCAAACCCTTGCCGGGGATGCGCAGTTTCTGTCCTGTGCGCGCACCGGGCTTTATTTTCAAACTTAGTTTTCCATCGAGCGTGGGGACGTGTACCTCGGTACCCAGTACAGCTTCCCAAGGGGCGATAGGTAGTTCGAGATAAAGATCGTGGCCCGCCGACTTGAACCAACGGTGCGGTTTGAATTCGATATCCAGATAAAGATCGCCGGCCGGCCCGCCATTCATCCCTGTGCCGCCTTTGCCCGGGACGCGCAAACGTTGCCCGTCCGTCACGCCCTTGGGTACGCGTATGCGGACTTGTTTTCCCACGCTGCGCGGCAGGCCGTGCACATCGCGTTCTGGAGCCGCGAGGTTGAGCGACAACTCCGCGCCGTGCGCGGCATCTTCAAGGCTCACTTGCGCGCGTGCTTCGTAATCCTGCCCTGCCCGCGCCTGCTTCCCGCGCGAACGGCCTCCGAAGCCGCCGCCCAAGCCGCCACCCATGCGCGAGAACAAGTCGGATAGATCGAAGTCTTCCATATCGATCCCCCCGAAGCGCGTTTCCCAGTCTCGCGAAGGCCTGAACTCTTCGCCGCTGCGATGCCGCCCCAACTGATCGTAAGCGGCACGCTTCTCTTTGTCCGTCAGCGTTTGATAGGCTTCGGCGACTTCCTTGAATTTATCTTCCGCCCCTTTTTCCTTCGACACGTCGGGGTGATATTTGCGCGCGAGTTTGCGGTAGGCCTTCTTGATAGCCTCCTCATCCGCGCCGCGATCGACGCCTAGAATCGCGTAGTAGTCCTTGTACTTCATTGCTGCATCGCCGGTTCTTCGATCCTATATCGGGACGGAGCGCTGTGAATCAAGCTGTCGCTGAGCGAGCGGAAATGTGTCCGGCCGACTCTTCTCAGCTGGTGCTTTCTTCGGGTATGAGCATTTGGGTGCGGTATAGGCCGGCATAAAGGCCGTTGGCCGCCAACAGTTCCGCATGGCTGCCGACTTCGGCAATGCGACCGGCATCCAAGACGACGATGCGGTCGGCGCGTTCAACGGTCGATAGCCGGTGCGCGATTACCAGCGTAGTGCGATTACGCATCAGCACGTCGAGTGCCGCTTGCACCTGCCGTTCCGATTCGGAGTCGAGCGCCGAAGTCGCTTCGTCGAGAATCAGCACTGGTGCGTCTTTCAGCAGCGCGCGGGCGATTGCCAGGCGCTGACGTTGACCACCGGAAAGGCGCGCCCCGTTTTGGCCGACCAAGGTATCCAGGCCTTGAGGCAGGGTTTCGATGAACTCCATCGCGTGCGCCGCGCGTGCTGCGGCCTCGACGGCTTCTCGGGGCGCATCCCGTAGCACACCATAGGCGATATTCGCGGCAATCGTATCGTTGAACAGCACGACATCCTGACTCACCAATGCAAGTTGTTGCCGCAAGCTTTCCAGGCGGATGTCTTCCAAATTGTGGCCATCGAGCAGAATGCGTCCGCTTTGCAAGTGATAGAAGCGCGGCAGCAAATTCGCGAGAGTCGTTTTGCCCGAGCCGGAGGCACCCACGAGCGCGACCGTCTCGCCTGGCTCGATAGAAAGATCGATATCGCGCAACACGGCGCGTTCCGCACCGACATACGCGAAATGCACATGTTCGAAACGAATGGCCCCTTTTGCGCGTCCCACATCCACCGTACCGCGATCGTCCTCGCCTTTTTCATCGATGAGTTCGAAAACGCTTTCGGCGGCGGCCAAGCCGCGTTGCAACTGCGAGTTCATTTGCGTGAGTCGTTTAATCGGCCCAAGCAACATCAGCACGCAGCCGATAAAGGATACGAACTCCCCCGTGGTCATCCTGCCTTCTTTGGTTTCGAGAAGGGCGAAAACAATAATGACCGACAAGCCGCAGGCGACCAGCAACTGCACAATGGGCGATACAGCCGAATGCGCCACTGTATGTCGCATATTTGCGCGATGTTGCGCGCGGCTGGCATCGCGAAAACGGCCACGCTCGTATTCCTGCCCACCGAAAATCTTTACGACTTTCTGCGCTTCGATCGCCTCTTGCAGGGTATGGGCAATCGAGCCCATGGCTTGTTGTGCCGATCGGCTTGCTTTGCGGATCCGCGTGGAAAAGCGGCGCACCACGTAGGCCACGAGAGGAAGCGTAACCAAGGCGATCAATGTCAGCCGCCAGTTGGTATAGAACATATAACCCAACAACCCCAGAATGGAGAGGGAATCGCGCACTGCGGTCGTCAGTACATTTGTCGCGGCGACGGTCACCCCTGTGACGTCATATGCGGCTTTGGAAACCAGAGCGCCTGAGGACCGGTTGTTGAAAAAAGTAGTCGGAAGGGTGACTAGTCGCCGGAACATCGCGTCGCGCAGATCAAGCACGAGTTGGTTCGACAGCCAGGAAAAGCCATATTCGTGTAAGAAGCTGAATATGCCCCGCAATAAAAAAATCCCCATGATGATGGCCGGATAGAACCACCAGGGTCGCGCGGATTGTGCAGCGAAATTTTTGTCCAGCAGTTCCTTCAGGACGTAGGGCAAGGTCGGTTCCAGCAGGGCCGTGAGCGCCATTGCAATGATGGCCCCTACAAAGACGCGCCAGTACGGCCGTACGTAGGCTAATAGACGCAAATAAAGATCGCCGGACCGCGCGGTAGACGGCATAGAAAGCTCGCTGTGGAAGAGCAGGGATTATATCCACCCGGACCTGGCCTCCCGGGCGATCGCGCTCTAACTAAAAAAAGCAGGCGCTCGGGTATTGAATTCGTCATACTCGGCCCCTATCATTAGCACTCGCTTGAGGTGAGTGCTAATGCTCCCTTGCCTGTTTTTCTCTTGATCGCTTGTAAGCGGTCGCTAACTCACTGTTTGAACTGGAGGAATTTTTCCTATGAAAATCCGTCCCTTACACGATCGCGTGATCGTTAAGCGCTTGGAAGAAGAGCGTAAAACCGCTAGTGGCATCGTCATTCCCGACAGCGCTGCTGAAAAGCCCGATCAAGGCGAAATCCTGGCCGTAGGCAATGGCAAGGTGGGTGAAGACGGCAAAGTACGTCCGCTCGACGTCAAAGTTGGCGACCGCGTTCTCTTCGGCAAATATTCCGGCCAAGCCGTGAAAGTCGAAGGCGAAGAACTGTTGGTCATGCGTGAAGAAGACATCATGGGCGTCGTGGCCTAAGGCCACCGCCGCTTTTTGGTTTAAATGAGTCACTAGGAGTTTTAGATATGGCTGCTAAAGACGTACGCTTCAATGAAGAAGCCCGCCACAAAATGCTAAACGGCGTGAACATTCTCGCCAATGCTGTGAAAGCGACCCTGGGCCCCAAAGGCCGCAACGTCGTGCTCGAGCGCTCATTCGGCGCCCCCACCATCACTAAAGACGGTGTGTCGGTTGCGAAAGAAATCGAACTGAAAGACAAGCTGGAGAACATGGGCGCGCAGATGGTCAAGGAAGTGGCTTCCAAGACCTCCGACATCGCCGGTGACGGTACTACCACCGCTACCGTGCTGGCCCAAGCCATCGTCCGCGAAGGCATGAAGTATGTTGCCGCCGGCATGAACCCGATGGATCTGAAGCGCGGCATCGACAAAGCCGTTGCAGCAACCGTCGAAGAACTGAAAAAAATCTCCAAGCCTTGCACGACTTCCAAAGAAATCGCGCAAGTGGGCTCCATCTCCGCCAACTCCGATTCCTCCATCGGCGATCGCATCGCTGAAGCAATGGACAAAGTCGGCAAGGAAGGCGTCATCACCGTTGAAGACGGCAAGTCTTTAGCTGATGAGCTGGAAGTCGTCGAAGGCATGCAATTCGACCGCGGCTATCTCTCGCCCTATTTCATCAACACCCCCGAGCGTCAAATCGCCGTGCTGGACAATCCTTTCGTGCTCTTGCACGACAAGAAAGTGTCCAACATCCGCGATCTGCTGCCCGTACTGGAGCAAGTGGCGAAAGCCGGCCGTCCGCTGCTGATCATTGCCGAAGAAGTCGAAGGCGAAGCATTGGCGACCCTCGTGGTCAACAACATCCGCGGCATTCTGAAAACCTGCGCCGTGAAAGCGCCTGGTTTCGGCGATCGCCGTAAAGCGATGCTGGAAGATATCGCCATCCTGACCGGCGGTACCGTAATCGCCGAAGAAGTCGGCCTGACGCTCGAAAAAGCGTCGCTGAACGATCTCGGTCAAGCCAAACGCATTGAAATCGGCAAAGAAGAAACGACGATTATCGACGGCGCCGGCGATCACAAAAACATCGAAGCGCGCGTCAAGCAGATCCGTGCCCAGATTGAAGAAGCGACCAGCGACTACGATCGCGAAAAACTGCAAGAGCGCGTGGCCAAACTGGCCGGCGGCGTTGCAGTGATCAAAGTCGGTGCCGCGACCGAAGTCGAAATGAAAGAGAAAAAAGCCCGGGTTGAAGATGCATTGCACGCAACCCGTGCTGCGGTCGAAGAAGGCATTGTTCCCGGCGGCGGTGTTGCATTGCTGCGTGCCCGTGCTGCATTGGCCGGCTTGAAAGGCGACAACCCCGATCAGGATGCCGGCATCAAAATCGTTGCACGTTCGCTGGAAGAGCCGCTGCGCATCATCGTATCGAATGCAGGCGCAGAGCCTTCAGTCGTGGTGAACCGCGTTGTTGAAGGCAAGGGCAACTATGGCTTCAACGCGGCGACCGAAGAGTACGGCGATCTGGTGCAGATGGGCGTGTTGGATCCGACCAAAGTAACCCGCACCGCGTTGCAAAACGCAGCTTCCGTTGCGTCCCTGTTGCTGACGACCGATGTTGCGATCACCGAACTGGTGGACGACAAAGCCGGCGGCGGCATGCCCGGTGGTATGGGTGGCATGGGCGGCATGGGTGGTATGGGCGGTATGGATATGTAAGACGCGCAAGCGTTTTACAGCCCAAGTAAAAGCCCCGCACTTGTGCGGGGCTTTTTTATTGCCGGAAAAGAAAAGGCCCGCCGATGGCGGGCAAAAAAAAGGGGTTCGTCTTGTAGGCGTTGTAAAGCCAAGGACGGGGCATGCGCGCGATCGCGCATCCAAGAGAGGGCAAAACAAAGGGGCCGAAGCCCCTTTTTTAGAAACGCTTAACGAATGCTCAGTTTGCGTCGTTGAGATACAGCGAGAGCGAAAAGCGCAAGCATCAACAACGCGATGCTGCCCGGTTCCGGGACGCGCGTGGGAGGCGTACCGACAATCGCAAGGATCTTGAACTTGTCGTTCGTCGAGCCCGCCGCGGCAGAGATGATCAAGTAGCGGCCGGCGGGTCCGCCGATGTTATGCACAGATGTGCCAGCATTGTCGAAATCGTATTTGACGAAGCCTTTGTCGGTTAAGGCATTGCCTGCCCCACAACCGGAGAAGCATAGGCTGCTGAAGGCCAGTGCGGAGGAGCCGCCGACCCAGATATCGGCGTCGGAATCGGTATTCGTCCAGCCGAACTGAAAGCTGGTTGCCTGGTAATACGCGTTGCCGAAATCGAACACAATGAGTTCGTCTTGACCATCATTGTCGACTGAATGATTGGGCGCGCTTTCTGTGCCGGCACCCAAACCACTACCCGACCAGCCCTTTAAAGGCGTTGAGGAGAAAAGGCCGCTGCCATTGGTATTCGCTGTTTTGTAGGCATACACGTTAAGCGTGTAGGCGCCTTGGGTGTAGGTCTGATGGCCGTCAGCCTCACTCAAATTACCAAAGGTCCACGTAATGGGGGCGGCGATCGCGCCAGTGACTGACGTAGCCGCAACTGCGGCCAGAATGAGCAAGTACTTCTTCATGACAACTCCGCATCGTTAATTTCTGATTCGCGTTTTGAATTTGTTGTGCGCGGGGTTTGGGGACGCTATAAGCAAGACCTGCACCTGTTATAAAAATTAATAAAAATCAATTGGTTGAGAGATGACGCGGGAATGAGATATTGCGGGTTGTAAATCGTACCGACGTGAATCGTGGGGGCATAAGCGCCAACAGCCACGGGGAAATGGATGCGTCGGGGTCAATTTGGCGTGTAGCCGCTCTCCCGCTATAATCCGCGCTCTTTGCTCGTGGCTCAGTTTCTGAGTTGCGTTCAAGACCCAGGCCAAGAGTTCAGTCGATTTGGCCTTGGGACAAATTGCGTTGAAGGCTAACTTCGACGAAGCGAAGTTAAGTCACCGCCGCCAGCGGTGACGGGCCGGAAACAAAATCCTTGTTTCGGCCTGCAGTACGGAGGCCAAGTAGCTCAGTCGGTAGAGCAGAGGATTGAAAATCCTTGTGTCGGTGGTTCGATTCCGCCCTTGGCCACCACTCCCTACAT
>DATEEW010000353.1:0-8086 GCA_035280965.1 Burkholderiales bacterium | reverse complement strand
GGCGGTTGGTGCTGGTTTAGCCATTACTTGTTCCTCTGAGAGTGCTGTTCAGGCGCTCACTTGTTCAACCGAGCTTATTTGCCCGGTTGCGCTTTGCCCGCGATGGCCGCCTTACGCGGGCCCTTGCGAGTACGTGCATTGGTACGCGTGCGTTGGCCGCGGACCGGCAAGCCTTTGCGATGGCGTGTGCCGCGATAGCAGCCCAGGTCCATCAAACGCTTGATGTTCATGGAAACTTCGCGGCGCAGATCACCTTCCACCGTGAAGCGGCCGACCTGCTCGCGCAGACGGTCCATATCGGCATCGTTCAGATCTTTGATCTTGACGGTGCCGGCAATATTGGCGGCGGCGCAAATCGCTTTTGCGCGCGCGCGGCCGATACCGAAAATCGCTGTAATGGCGATTTCGGCATGCTGATGATTCGGAATGTTGACGCCTGCGATGCGGGCCATGTGTTACCCCGGTAACGCGAAACTCGAAATTATAGCTGGAAAACTATGTTTCTTTCCAGCCGCTTAAAAAACTCAGCCTTGGCGCTGCTTGTGACGAGGATCCTTGCTGCAGATCACCCGTACCACGCCGTTGCGCCGAATCACTTTGCAGTTGCGGCACATCTTTTTAACCGAAGCCTGTACTTTCATTTTCTTTCTCCTAACCCTCTACCGCCCGCCTATTTCGCGCGGAATACGATGCGGGCTCTACTCAAATCGTAAGGCGTGAGCTCCACCGTCACTTTGTCGCCAGGAAGAATTCGGATGTAGTGCATCCGCATTTTTCCCGAGATATGTCCCAGCACGACGTGTCCGTTTTCCAGCTTCACTCTAAAGGTCGCGTTCGGCAGGGTTTCGAGAATCTCCCCCTGCATTTGGATAACGTCTTCTTTGGACATACTTAGCGCGTCGGAAACCCTGTGCCTTTGAAATTCGCTTTCTTCAACAAGCTCTCATACTGGTGCGACATTACGTAAGCCTGCACCTGAGCCATGAAGTCCATGGTTACCACCACAATAATTAGCAAGGACGTGCCGCCGAAATAGAAAGGCACGTTCTGAAACAAAATCAACAGCTCGGGCACCAGGCACACAAGCGTCACATACACCGCGCCAAAAAACGTCAGGCGGGTAATCACTTTTTCCAAATACTTCGAGGTTTGATCGCCCGGACGAATTCCCGGCACGAAGGCCCCACTTTTTTTCAAGTTATCCGCGGTATCCCGCGGGTTGTATTGCAGCGCCGTGTAGAAGAAGCAAAAGAACACGATAAAAGCTGCGTACAACAAAATATAAATCGGTTGCCCAGGGCTCAAAGTCGCCGCGATATCACGCAACCAAGTCGCTCCCTGCCGCTCGCCCACCATGTTCACGATCGTCGCCGGGAACAAAATGATCGACGAGGCGAAAATCGGCGGAATCACGCCGGCCATATTTAACTTGAAGGGCAGATGCGAAGCCTGCCCACCGTAAATCTTGTTTCCGACCTGGCGCTTGGCGTAGTTGATCAGGATCTTGCGTTGACCGCGTTCCACATAACAAACCACCCAAGTAATGAGCGCCACACCGACCATCACCAACAAGGCAACGAAAGGACTCATCGCGCCGGTACGCACCAACTCCAAGGTCCCACCGATCGCCTGCGGCAAACCAGCGGCGATACCCGCGAAAATAATCAGCGAAATACCGTTACCCAAACCGCGCTCGGTGATCTGCTCACCCAGCCACATCAAAAACATCGTGCCGGTCACCAGCGTCACAACGGTGGTGAATCGAAACGCCAGACCCGGTTCGATCACGAGTCCTTCTTGCGCTTCCAGACCCATCGACACGAACGTCGCCTGTACCAACGCCAGCAATAAGGTGCCGTAGCGCGTGTATTGCGAAATCTTGCGCTGTCCTGCCGCGCCTTCTTTTTTCAGCGCTTCCAGTGTCGGTGACACCGAGGTCATCAACTGGATAATGATCGAGGCCGAAATATAGGGCACGATCCCGATCGTAAAAATACTGAGCCGCGACAACGCACCGCCCGAGAACATGTTGAACATGCCCAGCAAACCGCTTTGGTTCTGCTGAAACATTTGCGTCAACACGTCGAAATTGATGCCCGGCACCGGAATATGGGTGCCGATGCGGTAGACCACCAACGCGCCGAGCAGGAACAGCAGACGTCTTTTCAGATCGCCGAACTTGCCGCTCTTGCCGATGGTTGCTGCGTTGGTTGCCACGTCGCTTAACTTATTCCGCTTCAGCGACGCTGCCGCCTGCCGCTTCGATTGCCGCTTTCGCGCCCGCGCTCGTCGCAACACCGACGAGTTTTAATTTGCGCGTCAACTTGCCCGAGACAATCACCTTTGCCCGGGTCGCCAGACGAGTCAACAAACCGGCTTCATACAGAACCGTGAGATCGACCGTATCGGCTTGCAGGTTTTCCAGATCCGAGAGGCGCACTTCCACCACATCGTTGCGCGTTAGCGAGGTAAACCCGCGCTTGGGCAGACGACGTTGCAGCGGCATTTGACCGCCCTCGAAACCGACTTTGTGAAAACCGCCCGAACGCGATTTCTGGCCTTTATGGCCACGACCTGCGGTCTTGCCCAGGCCCGAACCGATGCCGCGACCTACGCGACGGCGATTCTTCTTGGCGCCAGGCGCCGGTTGTATCGTATTGAGTTCCATCGCTCTTAGCTTTCCGCACGTACCAGGTAGAACACGCGATTGATCATCCCGCGCACTGCCGGTGTGTCTTCAAGTTCAACGGTATCCCGGATTTTGCGCAGACCCAGCCCGCGCACTGTGGCGCGATGCGGCTCTTTGCAACCGATAACGCTTTTAACCAACGTTACCTTGACCGTCTTTTTGCCCGTACTTTTTTTATCAGCCATGACTCTCGTCCTTAGTTCAGGCTCAGTTCAGAATCTGTTCAATGGTCTTGCCGCGCTTGGCCGCAATTTCTGCCGGCGTGTTCATCGCTTTCAAGCCATTGATCGTGGCGCGCACGACGTTATAGGGATTGGTTGATCCCAGGCACTTGGCCAATACGTTCGTCACACCCATCACTTCGAACACTGCGCGCATCGGACCGCCCGCGATAATTCCGGTACCTTCGGAAGCGGGCTGCATAAGCACCGTCGAGGAGCCGTGCTTGCCGATCACTGCGTGCTGCAGCGTGCCGTTTTTCAACGACACGCGGACCATTTTGCGACGCGCTTCGTCGAGCGATTTCTGCACAGCGACCGGCACTTCACGCGCCTTGCCTTTACCCATGCCGATCGCGCCGTCGCCATCACCCACAACGGTCAAAGCGGCGAAACCGAGAATCCGGCCGCCCTTTACCACTTTGGTGACGCGGTTTACCGCAACCATCTTTTCCTTCAAACCGTCGCCACGTTCTTCGCCGGTTTGCATGCGGGGTTGCATTTTTGCCATCTGGTCCTCGCTATCCTTAGAACTTCAAGCCGCCTTCGCGGGCGGCATCGGCGAGCGCTTTCACTCGGCCGTGGTATTTGTATCCGCTGCGATCGAAAGCAACTTCTTCGATACCCAGCTGCTTGGCGCGTTCGGCAATACGTTTGCCCACTGCGCTCGCCGCAGCGACGTTGCCGCCATTGGCGACCTGGCTGCGTACTTCTTTTTCAAGCGTCGAGGCGCTGGTCAACACTTTGCCGCCATCGGCAGAAATCAATTGCACATAAATGTGCTGATTGCTGCGACTGACAGCCAAGCGCGCCGTGCGCAACTGCGCAATCTTCTGCCGGGTTTGCGCTGCGCGACGCAGACGCGATGCTTTTTTGTCGATGCTCATATGCGCCCCTTACTTCTTCTTCGTCTCTTTAATGACGACTTGCTCGTCGGCATAACGCACGCCCTTGCCCTTATACGGCTCCGGCGGACGGTAGGCGCGCACCTCGGCGGCGACCTGCCCGACCACTTGCTTGTCGATGCCCGTAATGACGATTTCCGTCTGGGTCGGCGTCGCGACCTTTATGCCTTTAGGCATGGCATGCACGACAGGATGCGAGAAACCGAGCGACAGATTCAATTTGTCGCCTTGAGCTTGCGCGCGATAACCCACGCCCACTAGATTCAGCTTGCGCTCGAATCCCTTGGAGACGCCGTTCACCATGTTGTTGACCAGCGCGCGAAGCGTGCCGGACATCGCATTCGCTTCAGCGCTGTCGTTTGCAACTTCAAACAACAGGTTGTCGCCGTCTTTCTTAACATTCACCTGACCATTCAGCGCCTGGGTCAAAGCACCCAGCGGGCCTTTGACGGACAGTGACTCTTTGGCCACCGTCACTTCGACGCCTTTAGGCAGGGCAATTGGAGCTTTACCTACTCGTGACATGTTCTCTACTCCTTAGGCCACGATGCAGAGAACTTCACCGCCGACGCCATCTGCACGCGCCTTGCGGTCAGTCATCACGCCCTTGGAGGTGGATACGATGGCCACACCCAAACCGTTCATGACTTTCGGAATCTCTTGCGAGCCCTTGTAGATGCGCAGGCCGGGGCGACTCACGCGTTCGATCTTTTCGATCACGGGCGATCCGGCGTAATACTTCAGCGCAACTTCCAACTCGGGTTTGCCCTCATTGGGACGGACGATGAAGCCGTCGATATATCCTTCGTCTTTCAGCACTTGGGCGATAGCGCCTTTGAGCTTGGACGAGGGCATCGTTACCGTAGTTTTACCGCAAGCCTGCGCATTACGGATGCGCGTCAGCATGTCGGAAATCGGGTCGGTCATACTCATTCGATGACTCCTATTACCAGCTGGCCTTGGTCAAACCGGGGATTTCGCCACGCATGGCGATTTCACGCAGTTTGTTACGCGCCAAACCGAATTTACGAAACACGCCACGCGGACGGCCGGTCAATTCGCAGCGATTGCGCAGACGCGTCGGCGACGCATTGCGCGGCAGCGCCTGCAGTTTCGCGCGAGCGGCGGCACGGTCCTCGTCGGACAGCTGCTGATCGTTGATGGCGGCGATGATCGCAGCGCGTTTTGTGGCGAACTTCGCCACAGTCTTGCGGCGCTTCAATTCACGGTTGACGACGGAGGTTTTGGCCATATCCGCTGACTCTCAGTTCTTGAACGGGAATTTGAAGGCGGCGAGCAATGCACGCGCTTCTTCGTCGGTTTTTGCGCTGGTGGTAATGCTGATGTTCAGCCCACGCAACGCATCCACCTTGTCATATTCGATCTCGGGGAAAATGATCTGCTCTTTCACGCCGAGGTTGTAGTTTCCGCGACCGTCGAATGCCCGGCCCGATACGCCGCGGAAGTCACGGATGCGGGGCATCGCGATCGTTACCAGGCGATCGAAAAATTCGTACATGCGCTGGCCACGCAGCGTCACCATTGCGCCGACGGGATAACCCTTGCGCACCTTGAAGGTCGCGATGGATTTCTTCGCCTTGGTAACGACGGGCTTCTGACCGGTTAGCTTGACCAGATCGCCGACAGCGTTGTCGAGGATCTTCTTGTCCTGCACCGTTTCGCCCACGCCCATGTTGACCGTGATCTTTTCGATACGCGGCACTTGCATCACGGACTTGTAGCCGAACTTGGTCGTCAGTTCAGGGACAACCTTGTCTTTGTAAAACTCTTGTAAGCGAGCCATTTTTCGAATCCTTACTTGGCGTCGACCATTTCGCCGTTCGAGCGGAACACGCGCACACCGCGGCCGTCATCGAGCAGCTTCACACCCACACGATCCGCTTTATTGGTTTGCGGATTGAAGAGCGCAACGTTGGAAATATGGATCGGCAGCGTTTTGTCTACGATCCCGCCCGCTTCACCCTTCATCGGGTTCGGACGCGTATGCTTTTTCACTTTATTGACGCCTTCGACCAGCACATGGTCTTTGTCGACACGGCGCAGCACGGTTCCACGCTTGCCTTTGTCACGTCCGGCGATGACGATCACATCGTCGCCTTTACGAATTTTTTCCATGGCGGGTCCTTACAGAACTTCCGGCGCCAACGACACGATCTTCATGAACTTTTCCGTACGCAATTCGCGCGTAACAGGTCCGAAGATACGGGTGCCGATGGGCTCCAGCTTGTTCGACAACAACACCGCTGCATTGGAGTCGAATTTGACGAGCGAACCGTCGGGACGACGCACACCCTTGGCAGTGCGCACGACGACGGCGTTATAAATCTCGCCCTTCTTCACGCGGCCGCGGGGCGCAGCGTCTTTGACGCTCACCTTGATGACGTCGCCGATTCCGGCGTAACGACGTTTCGAGCCGCCAAGCACCTTAATGCACATTACTGCGCGCGCACCGGTGTTATCGGCGACATCTAATACAGACTGCATCTGGATCATTTTTCTCTCTCCAACTTGTCCCGCTTGCCAGTTCCCACCGGCGACAACGGTCAGTCTTGGATCCCGTTCGGGCTGAACGCCATGGACCGAAAGTGGCCACGGCGAAAAACGCGAGATTATAGACTTACGCGGGCGACCGCGCAAGTCCTGGAACCTATCTCGTCACTCCACGCCATCCGCGTTGCGCTCAAAGTGGATGGCTGCTAGGCCGCGGGCCCGCAGCAATAGCCATCTATTGCAAGGGACCGCAACAACGCAGACGCCGCTTTTGAGCGACAACCCGAAGGGACCGGGCAATTTGCCGCCCTGACCGCGTTGCCTTCTCCTAATTTGGATAAAACCAAATGTCGTCGTCGGGCGCCTTGTCAGGACGTCAAATCGCCTCGGTCGCGGTGGTGCGGAATGGCGAGATAGGTTCCACTAGATTACTTTACCCTTCTCGACCACCTGGGTCACTTTCCAGGTCTTGGTCTTCGACAGCGGACGACATTCCTCGATCGTCACAAGATCGCCTTCTTTGATCTCGTTCGTTTCGTCGTGCGCGTGGAATTTCTTCGAACGCGTAATGGTTTTGCCATACAGCGGGTGGGTTACCCGACGTTCGATCAATACCGTCACGGTCTTGTTCATCTTGTCGCTGACCACGCGGCCAGTCATGCTGCGCGGGGTTTTTACGGCTTGTTCGGTCATCATTTGGCCCTCGCCTTTTCCGTCAGCAGCGTCCGTACGCGCGCGATATCGCGGCGCGTACGTTTGATCTGCGCGGTGTTGGTCAACTGCTGGGTGGCCTTGCCCATGCGCATATTGAATTGCGCCTTCAACAGGTCCAGCAGTTCCTGGTTCAATTGCGCCTCGTCTTTGGCGCGCAGTTCAATCGCTTTCATTGTTACGCTCCTAATTGACGTTGCACAAATTGCGTGCGGATCGGCAGCTTGGCGGAGGCCAGCGCAAAAGCTTCACGCGCCAGCACTTCATCAACACCGTCCATTTCATACAGCACTTTGCCCGGTTGAATTTCAGCAACGAAATATTCCGGGTTGCCTTTACCGTTCCCCATCCGCACTTCGGCGGGTTTTTGGGAGATCGGCTTGTCCGGGAAAATACGAATCCAGATGCGGCCGCCGCGTTTGATATGACGGGTCATGGCGCGACGCGCAGCTTCGATCTGACGAGCAGTCAGACGGCCACGGCCCATCGCCTTCAGGCCATATTCACCGAAAGCCACGGTGTTACCGCGCGTGGCGATGCCGGTATTACGGCCTTTCTGCTGTTTACGATATTTGGTTCTAGCTGGTTGAAGCATCGTTCGCTCCTGTGGCCTTCTTCACTACGCGCTTCGCGGCCGGTTTTTTTACTTCGGCTGCGGGCGCGGCCGCGTCGGGTTGCGCGGCTGCTTCGGGTTTAGCATCTTCAGCTTTGGCAGTGCGACCACGGCCGCCACCGCCGCGAGGGCCGGCACCGGGAGCGCCGTCACGACCGCCGCCGCCCGGGCGACCGGGACCGCGACGACCACGTTTGGCCTGCTCTTCTTCAGCGGCTGCGGGCATCACAGCGGGCTGTTCGCCCTTGGCCAGCATATTGCCTTTGTAGACCCACACTTTGACGCCGATGATGCCGTATGTCGTTTCCGCTTCAGAGGTGCCGTAGTCGATATCCGCACGCAACGTATGCAGCGGCACGCGGCCTTCGCGATACCACTCGGTACGCGCGATCTCGATACCGTTCAGACGACCTGCGCTCATGATCTTGATGCCCTGGGC
>DATEEW010000352.1:0-3167 GCA_035280965.1 Burkholderiales bacterium | reverse complement strand
GGGCAGAAGAAGATCACCGTCAATGCCCGCAATCTGGATAAGTTCCTGGGTGTGCGTCGCTATAGCTACGGCATCGCGGAAAAAGAAAACCAAGTGGGTCAAGTTACCGGCTTGGCGTGGACCGAAGTGGGCGGCGAACTGCTGACCGTGGAAGTGGCGAACATGCCGGGTAAAGGCAAGACCATCACTACCGGGAAGCTCGGCGAAGTTATGCAGGAGTCCGTGCAAGCTGCGCTGTCCGTCGTGCGCAGCCGCGCGCCGCGCATGGGCATCGTCGAAGAAGTCTTCCAGAAAAACGATTTGCACATTCACTTGCCCGAAGGTGCGACGCCGAAGGACGGTCCGAGCGCAGGTATCAGCATTTGCACGGCAATGGTTTCTTCGCTGACGGGGATTCCGGTGCGCGCGGATGTTGCGATGACCGGCGAGATCACCTTGCGTGGCGAAGTGTTGGCCATTGGCGGTCTGAAAGAAAAACTGCTCGCGGCGCATCGCGGCGGGATCAAGACCGTGCTCATCCCCGAGGAAAACGTGAAAGACCTCGTGGATATCCCGGACAACATCAAAAACAAGTTGGAGATCGTGCCGGTTAAATGGATCGACAAAGTGCTTGAAATCTCATTGGAACGCACGCCCGAGGCTGCGAAGCCTGTTGATGGCAATGCCGTGCCACCGGTAACCGAAGACAAGCCGCCGACCACTACGCTAATCACGCACTAAATCGACAGACGTTTCAAGACAAGACGCCGCATGCGCAAGCATGCGGCGTTTTTGTTTGAGTCGGAAACGTGGTGTCTACCAATCCGGACTTGACCGCGTCGCTTGCGCATTGCTATAACGCAGCAACAGCAACACTACCCAACGAGGAAAAAGCGTGAATAAAAGCGAAATGATCGAATACATCGCACAGTCGGCCGATATATCCAAAGCAGCCGCCGAGCGGGCGTTGGATGCCGTCGTAGCGAGTATCAAGACCTCGTTGAAAAAGGGCGATATGGTGACGCTTGTAGGCTTCGGCAGTTTCTACGTTGGCGACCGTGCTGCGCGTAGCGGCCGCAACCCGCAAACGGGTGCGGAGATCCAGATCAAGGCCGCAAAAATCCCTAAATTCCGGGCTGGAAAAGCCTTGAAGGATGCATTAAACTAGCGTCCCTTCCGCAGCGACGGAGGCTGCTTCGTGCGGCGACCGATGTACGGAAAGGGTGCTTAGCTCAGCTGGTAGAGCGTCGCCCTTACAAGGCGAATGTCGGGGGTTCGATCCCCTCAGCACCCACCAGTCAAAGCAGCACAAAGTGACGCAGTAGCCGCAACAGCAGTAATGCTTTGCGAAAGAAGGAAAAGCTGGAGCGGTAGTTCAGTTGGTTAGAATACCGGCCTGTCACGCCGGGGGTCGCGGGTTCGAGCCCCGTCCGCTCCGCCAACACCTTGCAGCGACAATTCGCCGCGAAGGATCAAAGCAAGGCGAACTTCGGTTCGCCTTTTTTGTTGCGCGTTTGGTTATGCGTGCCGAGGCGCCGAGGGAAAAGCGACATGTTCGACTTCGTTGAAAAGCATAAACGCCTGATGATGTTCATGCTGGTACTGGTGATCGCACCGGCATTCGTTCTTGTAGGCGTACAGACTTTCGATCAGGGCGTGGGCAACGCCAACATCGCCGAAGTCGAAGGCCAACCCATTGCGCTGAATCAATTTGAGCAAGCGCTCGATGAGCAGCGCGAGCGGGCGCGTCAGGCACTCGGCCGAAACTTCGACGCCAGCACCTTCGATACCCCCGAACGACGCAAGGAATTGCTGGACCAATTGATTGCGCAACGTCTGTTGCTCGATTACGCCTCGAAGCATCGTATGGTCATATCGAACGCACAGCTACAGGAAGCCGTTAAGCGCTATCCCGAATTTCTGGACGAGCAGGGCAATATTTCGAAAGAGAAATTTGAAGTGATGGTGCGGGCCGCGGGCATGACACCCGAAGGCTTCTTCGCCGGGCTGCGTACGCAAATGGTGGGACAACAAGTAACCGGCGCCATCGAGCAAGCCGCGTTCGTCTCGCAAAGCTCCGCCGAGCATTTTGCATTGTTAAGCGGCGAGTCTCGCGAAGTCTCCCGTTTCGTGCTGCCCGTCTTGCAATACGCTTCGCAGGTGCAGATCACGCCGGCGGAAATTGAAAGCTATTACTCTGCGCATACCGACGAGTTCCGCACGCCTGAGCAAGTACGCGCCGCATATGTGGTGCTGTCGCGCGAGGCGGTGGAATCGCAGATCAGCGTTAATGCCGAGGAAGTAAAGAAACAATATGAAGCTTCGGTCGGCCCCAAGCTGAAAGCGCGCGAGGAAGCGCGCGCCAAAGCGGAACCGGTGCTTGCGGAGTTGCGTAAGAACCCAGGCCGTTTTGCGGAACTGGCCAAACAGCATTCGCAGGACACCGCTTCGGCCGGGCAAGGCGGAGACGTCGGCTATTTCGGTCGCGGGGCCATGGTGAAGGCTTTTGAGGACGCGGTGTTCAAGCTGAAGCCGCAGGAAATCAGCCCGATCGTCGAAACGGAATTCGGTTTTCACATCATTCAACTCACCGACATTAAAGGCGCTGAACGTCGCGCCAGCCATATTCTGTGGAACGCGCCGTCCTTGCCCAAGGATCAAAGCGCCAGCATGGCCGGTGTCGAAAAAGAAATACGTCAACAGGCTTTGGTGAAAAAAGTTGCCGAGGCAACCGAGAATTTCAAAGACGTGGCCTATGAGCAGCCCGAGTCGCTGCAACCTCTGGCCGAACGTTTCAAGCTCAACGTCCAGACGAGCAATTGGGTGAGCAAGTCTGCGGGGCAACCGCCGCTGGATCATCCGCGCTTGTTGAACGCGTTGTTCGCCCCTGAAACCGTGCAGGAAAAACATAACACCGAGGCGGTTGAACTGGTGCCTGGTCGTCGGCTGGTCGCGCGTGTGTTGGAACATCGTTCCGCGTCGGTGCGTCCGTTGTCCGATGTGCGGAGCGATATCGAACGCACGTTACGCGAACAAAAAGCCATGGTGCTTGCGAAGCAGTCCGGTGAAGAAAAACTCAAAGCGCTGCAAGCCGGAGAAAGCGTTGCGGCCAATTGGAGCATTCCAATCAAGCTCAGTCGAGACAAGCAGACTGAGGTGGGCCGCGATGTCCTTTCCACCTTGTTCAA
>DATEEW010000351.1:0-7541 GCA_035280965.1 Burkholderiales bacterium | reverse complement strand
GGTTTCAGGCAGCCCGCATTCAGCGGAATGTCGGTATCGACCAGAGAACGAAACACGTACAGCACCGCCGCGCGACATACAGCGGAGGGGGCGTTGAAATTATCGTTTAGCTGCGGGGAGCTACCGCTGAAATCGACCACTGCGCTGCGCACCGCATGATTGAGGCGAATACGAACATTGATGCGCGCGCCGTTGTCCATTTCCACCGCGAACTCGCCGTCGCGCAAATGCTCGATCACGCGGCGCACCGCCTCCTCGGCGTTGTCTTGCACGTGTTGCATATACGCATGCACCACCTCCAGGCCGTATTGCGCGACTGCCTTGCGCAATTCCTGCACACCTTGTTCGTTGGCGGCGATCATTGCGCGCAAATCGGCGAGATTCTGTTCGATGTTGCGCGCGGGATAAGGCCCCGAAGAAAGCAAAGAGATGGTTTCCGCTTCGCACATTCTTCCATCCCGAGCGAGCAGAAAATCGTCGATGAGAATGCCCTCTTCCTCGACGCTGCGGGAATCGGGTGGCATGGATCCGGGCGTGATCCCGCCCACGTCCGCGTGATGCCCGCGCGAGGCGACATAAAAAACGACACGGTCGGCATCGAAAACCGGCGTCACCACGGTAATGTCGGGCAAATGCGTGCCGCCGTTATAGGGCGCGTTCAACATGAACACATCACCGGGGCGCATCGCGCTCGCGCGAGCCCGAATGATCGCGGCGACCGATTCGCTCATGGAGCCTAGATGCACCGGCACATGAGGCGCATTCGCCACCAACTGCCCCGCCGCATCGAAGACCGCGCAAGAGAAATCGAGACGTTCTTTGATATTCACGGAACTCGCGGTATTCGCCAGACGCAAGCCCATCTGTTCGGCGATGGCCATAAACAAGTTGCCGAATACTTCCAACATCACCGGATCGACAGTACGTTCGACGATGCGTTGCGATTGCAAAGGGCTCACTCGCTTCAAAAGCAGATATCCCGCGGCCCCGCACTCGGCTTGCCAGCCCAATTCCACAACCGTCATCGCATTTTGCTCCGCAATCAATGTGGGACCCTCGATTACCGTTCCGGCGACCAAGGCTTCGCGTCGCCAGACGGGCACATCCCGCCACCGCCCCGCCGTGAACATACGCATTTTGTCGATTTTCGCTTCGCCAGACGCAGGCGTTTGCATTTGAACCTTCACGAAATCTTCTTGCGACGAGGCCTCCACTGAAACTGCTTCAATTACCAGCTTCCGTTCCGGCATTAACAAGGCATATCGTTGGTGATATGCGGCTTCGAAATCCGAGCGCATCGAATCGACCGATCCATACGGAACCACCAAGGCGGAATCGGTGCCGGCGTAGCGCACGTGCGCGCGTTCGATGATTCCGATGTCCCGATGCGCAACGCCCTGAGCAAGCAATTCGTCTCTTGCCGCTTCGGACAATGCTGCGATCGCCTGCGCAACGGCCGCCGCCTCCTCCGCGACAAGCGGCACTTCCATTGCGCGTTCGCGAATGGCGCTCAATCCCGCAAGCCCCATGCCATAAGCAGAGAGGACGCCGGCCAGGGGATGAATGAATATTTGTTGCATACCCAAGGCATCCGCTACAAGGCAGGCATGCTGTCCGCCAGCACCGCCAAAACAACAGAGTGCATAGCGACTGACATCGTAACCACGCTGTACCGAGATATGGCGAATCGCATTCGCCATATTGGCCACCGCAATGTCGATGAAGCCCTCGGCAACTTCTTCGGGTGTCCGCGTATCGTTCGTTGCAACTTCTATATCGCGGGCAAGTTGTTCGAAGCGCGCTCGCACAACCGCAACGTCCAGACTTTGGTCTCCCTGCGGACCGAACACTGCAGGGAAGAATTCGGCTTGGATTTTTCCCAACATGAGATTGCAGTCGGTAACGGTCAGCGGCCCGCCGCGTCGATAGGAGGCGGGCCCGGGGTTCGCGCCGGCGGAATCGGGACCGACGCGATAACGCGCGCCGTCGAAATGCAGAATAGATCCGCCGCCGGCGGCAACGGTGTGGATATTGATCATGGGCACCCGCATGCGAACGCCCGCGACTTGCGTTTGGAAAACGCGCTCCAATGCGCTCAAATCCTCACCTGCGAAGTGCGACACATCCGTGGAGGTCCCGCCCATATCGAAGCCGATGATTTTATTGAAGCCGGCATCGAGCGCGCTGCGTACGGCGCCTACGATGCCACCCGCCGGCCCCGACAGAATCGCGTCCTTTCCCTGGAAACGCTGTGCCTGGGCAAGACCCCCACTGGACTGCATGAAAAATAGCGGCACCCCGCGCAATTCGCTTTCCAGGCGGTCGACGTAATTACGCAGCACCGGCGAGAGATAGGCATCCACCACGGTGGTATCGCCACGCGATACGAGTTTCATCAGCGGAGAAACTTCATGCGAGACCGACACTTGCGTGTAACCGATGTCCCGCGCGATCGCCGCCGCCTCAGCTTCATGCCGAGGGTAGCGGTAGGCATGCATGAACACGATGGCAACGCCGCGCAGTCCTTCATCGTAAGCGTTCTCCAAATCGCGGCGCAACGCCACCGCATCGAGGGGTTGCAAGATCTCGCCCTGAGCGCCAATGCGTTCGCCGGCTTCAATCGCGCGCGCATACAGCAGTTCAGGCAATACGATTTCACGCGCGAAGATTTTGGGTCGATTTTGATAGGCGATGCGCAGCGCATCACGAAAACCACGCGTAATGCATAACAAAACCGGCTCGCCTTTGCGTTCGAGCAAGGCATTGGTGGCGACGGTGGTCCCCATTTTCACGGCGGCGATGCATTCGCCGGAAATCGGACTGTTGGACGGTAACGCGAGCAATTGCCGGATGCCGGCGATTGCGGCATCGCGATACCGTTCCGGATTTTCCGAAAGCAGTTTGTGGGTGCACAGACTACCGTCCGGGCGCCGCGCGACGATGTCGGTAAAAGTGCCGCCACGGTCGATCCAGAATTGCCAGCGCGCTAGGTCGGAATCCATGCGCGCATTGTACCGAGCAGTAGGTATGACGCGTGCATATTGACGTCATAGCGCCCCCTCTGACACACTGCCACGCTGCCTGCTCGTATGCATCGCCTCCCCGCGGGAATAAAAGAAGTTGAATTTTCGCGGGCGGATGCCGCATGCGGCTAAGCGCAAGGCTCGCGGACGCTGCATGCGCAGCTTCTCACTCCAAAAGGCGCGAATGAAAGTACTGGTTCTGGGTGCGGGCGTGGTTGGCATCACCTCAGCACACTACCTCGCACAAGATGGACACGAAGTCAGTGTCGTCGATCGCCAACCCGGCCCCGGCATGGGAGCAAGCGCCGCCAATGCCGGAGAAGTCGCGCCGGGATGCGCATTGCCCTGGGCAGCACCCGGCATGCGCATGCGCCTGATGAAAGCCTGGTTGCGCAGCGATCCGGGCTTGCGCGTCAAAATGCGCCTCGATCCTCCTCTGCTGCAATGGTTGCGCGCCTTTTCGCGCCAATGCGATGCCACGCTTTACCATCGCAATGCATTGCGCATGCAACGCCTCGCCCGCTATAGCCTGTGCAGTCTCCAAGCGCTGCGTCGCAGTGCGAACCTCGAATACGCCCAAACAACCGACGGCGTATTGCTGGTATTGCGCACCCACAAAGAATTGCAGGCGGCTTTAAGACGTCTGCCCTTGTACGAAGAATTGGGCACCCCCTATACCGTGCTCGATCCGCAGGGCTGTGTAGCGGTGGACCCGTCGCTCGAATTCGCATGGACCCGCTTTGTCGGCGGCCTTTATTTGCCCATGGACGAAACGGGCGATTGCGGTGCCTTCACCGCCGCTGTGGCAGCAAACGCGGCCGCGCGCGGCGTAAGCTTTCGTTACGCTACCGACATTGAAGGCCTGGATTTTCAAAACGATGTCGTGAGCGGCGTACGCACCTCAGCGGGCGTGCTGCAGGCCGATCGCTATATCATGGCGCTGGGTGACGGAGTGTCCGCATTGCTGCGACCCCTCGGCCTTCAAGTGCCATTGCAAAGTGTACGAGGCTATTCCGTGACACTCCCGCTGGCGAATGCATCGCGGGCCCCCCGTGCAGGCATCATCGACACGCGCAACGAAATCGCCATCACGCGCATTGGCAACCGGGTGCGAATCGGCGGCGGAGCGGACTTCGGCGTAACGCGGCCCAAAACGAATGTGGAGCGCGCATATCGCCTGGTTGAAGCCTTCAACGAACTGTATCCCTACGCGGCCGATCTATCTCAGCCCCAATATTGGGCGGGAGACTATATGTCCACTCCGGATGGCCCGCCTATTTTGGGTCACACGCCTTATGCCAATCTGCTGCTGAATATCGGCCATGGCTCGCAGGGGTGGACCATGGCATGCGGTGCGGCGCGAGTCATCAGCGATTTGGTCGCGGCGCGACCTGCGGAAATCGATTTGGACGGCCTCGGTCTCGCCCGCTTCCGCAACGATCAACGCGCATAGGTCATAGGGGCTCCGCTTCGGCCCCGCGCGGAATTTGTCGCCCGCCACCCCGCCCTCCGCTACACTTAGAACCTCTTTCATTATTCTCAGTGAGCCGTGTTGCTCGCTCAAAGCGCGGCAACCTATTAATGAAAACATTGCCGCCGGTCTATCGCGCCGCCGATCTTCGCCAAGTCGAAATGCGCGCAATGCACGTCGAGCGCGAAGCGCATTTGATGGCGCGCGCGGGTGAAGCGGCCGCGCAATATGCGCTGGAGATCATGGCGGGCAGCGATCGTCATGTTCTAGTACTCGCCGGACCGGGCAACAACGGCGGCGACGCATTCGAAGTCGCGACGCATTTGAAACGAGGCTTCTACAAAGTCGACGTCGTGCATCCTGCCGATCCGACCAAGCTGCGCGGCGATGCGCTTGCCGCTTGGGAAAAATGGCGCGCTGCTGACGGCCGCGTGCTCAGCGCAATCCCCCCGGATACCCGTTACGATTTGATCGTGGATGGTCTGTTCGGCATCGGCTTGTCGAAACCGATCGATGGCGTCTATGCGCGATTGATCGCGCAAGCGAATGCGATGGGCAAAGCGATCCTTGCCCTGGATATTCCCAGCGGTTTGCATAGCGACACGGGAACGGCGACGGGTCCGGCCATACGCGCCACGCACACCATCACCTTCATCGCCCACAAACCGGGGCTGCTGACTTTGGACGGCCCGGATCACTGCGGCGCGCTGCGCTTGGCTACCTTGGGTCTCGATGCACGCGACTTGCACGCGCCGGAAGGCGAATTGCTCGACGCGACGCTGCTTGCCTCACTGCCTCTGCGTCGCACACACAACTTCCACAAAGGTAATGCAGGTGCGGTAGCGATCATCGGCGGCACTTCAGGCATGGTCGGCGCGACCATGCTCGCGGCGCGGGCCGCATTAAAACTCGGCGCGGGCAAAGTCTATATGGGGCTGCTCACCGAACATGCGCCCTGTGTCGATGAGGCCCAACCGGAATTGATGTTACGCAAGCCCGACGCAGCACTGGCGGAAGAATCGCTGACTGCCATCGTCGCGGGTCCAGGAATGGGAACGGACAGTGCGGCGCAACGCATATTGAGCGCGACACTGCGCAGTGAAAAACCATTGTTGCTGGATGCCGATGCGCTCAATCTGGTTGCAGCCTATGGTGTACTGCAATCAGCCATTGCCACGCGCAGAGCACCCACCTTGATCACGCCGCATCCTGCCGAAGCCGCGCGCTTGCTGGAAAAGCAAACCGCGCAAATTCAAGCGGACCGTATCGCCGCGGCCTTGGCGCTCGCGCGCAAATTCAGCGCTTATGTACTGCTCAAAGGCAACGGCAGCATTTGCGCTTCGCCCGAAGGCCGGTGGTGGATCAATTGCAGCGGTAATCCTGGGATGGCGAGCGCCGGCATGGGCGATGTTCTAAGCGGTATGGTCGGCGGGCTGCTCGCCCAAGGCGCCGAACCCGTGCACGCCCTGCTTGCGGCCGTCCACTTGCATGGCGCCGCCGCCGATGCCGCGGTGGCCGAAGGCAAAGGACCGATCGGCCTCACGGCCGGAGAATTGCTGGATCCTGCCAGAGCCCTTCTTAATCGCGCCCTGACTTAAACGCGCTTTCGCCTAGCGAAGATGAACTTCGCAATTTCAACCGCCGACCTAGCCCCACTGCGCCGCGCAATCAGCGAGGCGTACCGTCGTGACGAATCGGCTTGCGTGCAGGCGCTGTTAGACGCGGCGACGCTCAACGATGACCAAAAGGCCGGGGCGCAAACCTTGGCACGACAATTCGTCGAAACGGTGCGCACGCAAGGCGGTCCCAGCAGTGGCGTGGCGGCGCTCATGCACGAGTTTTCCTTGTCGAGCGAAGAAGGGATCGCACTCATGTGCGTGGCCGAGGCCTTGTTGCGTATTCCCGATCGCGACACCGCCGACCGACTCATCCGCGACAAACTCAGCGCGGGCGATTGGGAAACTCATCTGGGCCAGAGCGCTTCGCTGTTCGTCAACGCGGCGGCCTGGGGATTGTTGATCACCGGCAAGCTCGTCACACCGACACGTGCGGAAGGTCTGGCGGCCGGCCTGACCCGACTCCTCGCACGCGGCGGCGAACCGCTGATTCGTCGCGGATTCGATTTGGCGATGCGCCTGCTTGGCCGTCAATTCGTTTTGGCGGAAAACATCGAAGAGGCACTCGAGCGTGCCGGGGAGCGCAGCGAGCGCGGCTATCGCTACAGCTTCGATATGCTGGGCGAAGCGGCGCTCACCGCTGCCGATGCAGAACGCTACTACGACGCTTACGAACATGCGATCCATCGTGTCGGTACCCATGGCGCCGGCCGAGGTGTGCATGCCGCGCATGGCGTGTCGGTCAAACTATCCGCGCTGCACCCGCGTTATGCACGCGCGCAACGCGAGCGCGTTCTGCTCGAATTGCTGCCCCGACTGCTTGCGCTTTTCGAACTGGCCCACCACTACGGCATTGGTCTGAGCATCGATGCCGAGGAAGCGGATCGACTCGAACTCTCGCTCGAACTGATCGAAGCCGTCGCGAGCGCGCAAACACTGCAAGGCTTCCAAGGCGTCGGCATTGTGGTGCAGGCGTATCAAAAGCGTGCCCCGTATGTCATCGATTGGCTGGTCGATCTGGCGCGGACGCGCAAATGCCGCTTCATGCTGCGGCTGGTCAAGGGCGCGTATTGGGACAGCGAAATCAAGCGCGGACAAATAGATGGCGCCTCGGGTTATCCCGTCTATACGCGCAAGGGGCATACGGATGTGGCCTATCTTGCTTGCGCCCGCAAACTGCTTGAGGCCACCGACGTGATGTACCCGCAATTCGCCACGCACAACGCCTATAGCGTCGCCGTCATCCATGAGCTTGCGATGCATGCGGCTAGAGGTCCGGCGGAATTCGAATTTCAATGTCTGCATGGAATGGGCGAGCAACTCTACGACGCGGTGCAAGCGGAAATCGGCGAACGCGGCGCATGCCGCATCTATGCGCCGGTCGGCTCGCATCAAAGCTTGTTGCCCTACCTGGTACGCCGCTTGTTGGAA
>DATEEW010000350.1:0-3833 GCA_035280965.1 Burkholderiales bacterium | reverse complement strand
GGTTTTCGCGTGCATGCGCCGCCACCGCAATTTCTCCTTCTTCGATACCGGAAGTGCTCGAACCGAGAACGACGCCGATTCGAGTGCGCCCATAACGGCCGATTGCATTCTCGACTTCCTTGTCGATTTGACTCAATGCCGCAAGCAGAAGAGCGTTGTTGCGCGAGCGATGCATCGCCAATCGTCGCGGAATGGTGGGCAGTTCTTCGGTGACTCGCCCGACAAAGGCTTCGCCGTCGAGCAGCCAACCGCCTTCGCTGCGCATGCCACTCCCGTCACCTGCGAATAGGCGTACTGCAATGCTCTCGCGATCGGCGCCCAGCGCATTGATCAAGCCCATCGCGGGAAGATAGCAGCGCAGACTCATAAACCGGCTCCGGCGTCGTTGACAGTTCGGATGTCGAGTTTCAAATCAAGCGGCGGCATCGAAATTTGCAGGCGTTCAAAGGGTGGGTTGGAGCCGGTGCGTGTGGCTTGAATCAGCGTTTGCGTCCCCGCGAGAACGCGACGCTCAACACCATTTTCCTCGAGCCTTAGAGGCGGACGCAGCCCCGCTCGCGCCAAGTCCGCCGGCCAGAGCGTCAGTTGCAGCATGGCGCACCAAAGCGCCGGGTCCAGATTCGAATGCGGCCATACAAAGGTTTGAACACGCGTTCCCGCGCATTCGACGTGCATGAGCTTTTGGCCGAATGGGCTCAGGCCGACAAAGCGCAGCGACCGCTGATCATTTTCAAGCGCAACCAACATCGTCTCGCGGCGATCTTTTATTGTCACGTCGACTTGCTGCTGTACGCTGAAGGGCGCAAGCGCAGCGCCTTGCAGGCAGTAGCGACCGCCTTCGGGTAGACGCGGACACCCGGCGTCCTTCGTTGCGCAGCCTGATGCGAGCAGGCAAAAGAGCAGGAGAGCAAGGCCTTTCACGCGCGAACCTCCTTGCGGGCCGATAGCGTTAAGACCATCGGAGAAAGCAGCACCGCAACGCCGATGCCGATCAACAGCGTCAAACCGAATCCGGCTAATGCGGGCATGGCGCTGAAAGCGAGCAGGCCGAAAGACAGCAAGGTCGTTCCCGCGGAAAGCAGGACGCCCGACCAGGTGCCCGGTTCGCGTTCGCCGCCTTCAATCAGGAAAATTGCGTAATTGACGCCCACACCTAGCACGAGCATCAACGCCATAAGGTTAAACAGATTGAGCGGAATGCCCGCATAGCCGAAAAAAGCCGCCGCGAGTGCAATGCCGATCGCGGCGGGAATCAGCACCACCATCGCGCGCTTCGTGCCGTAGCGCAACGTGAGCAACACATAAACAAGGGTCAGCGTGCCGCCCAGCCAAAGCGCACCCCAGCCGCGATAGCGTGCGAACAATTTCGAAATGCTGCCTGCTTTGTCGATCCAGCTCACGCCTTCCAGGCCCTCGGCGGCCGCGGCAAGGACCTGCAAGTCGCGCACACCCTGAGGCAGCAGAATGCTGGCATAGCCGTGTTCACCTTGGCCCAGCCACAATTGCCGGTAGGGGGTAGATAGTGGTGCGCTCAACCAGTTCTCAACCAGTAGCGGTTTTTCCGCTTCGAATTTCGCGCGCCATTGATCGACGAGTTCGGGCCGCAGCCCGGTTTCGTGCAACAGACGTTTCACTGCCCGCTCATCCTCGAATAGCGCTTTGCGCCAAAGCGCCCGGTTTTGTTCCTGCAATGCCATGGAAGGCACGAAAGCCGAAACCGATTGGTACTTCGATAGCTTCTCCTCGGCGATCAAAGGCGCCAAGCGTTTGCGCAGCAGCTCCTCGCGCTGTAGGACATCCTCAGTTGTCGCACCCTCGATCAGGAAAAACTGAGTCCCTGTGTCGAAACCGGTCAAGTCGCGAATTCGCGATTCGTCTGCGACCAAAGCGGCGGGTCGATTGATCAGAACGCGCACATCGTCATCGGTTTTCAGCATGGCCCAACCGGGAACGGCCACCAAAGCGCTAAGCGCGATCAAAGCCGTGCACCGAGCTTTGTTCATATGGGAGGTCCAAGCCTGCAATAAACGACGCGGCAGCTCAGTCGCCCGAACCGGATCGCGCTTGCTTGGCTGCCGCATCATCGCGGGTAATAGCAAAAGCACCGAAAGATAGGCAGCGACCAAACCCACCAGCGCGAACAAGGCGATTTGTTTGAGAGCAGGGAAGGGTGCGAGAGACAACGCACCGTATCCGAGCAAACTGGTCGCCAGGGCAACGGTCAGTCCGGGCAGTACGGATTTCAATCCCCGCAGCGGATCCCATTGCGCGCTGGCGCCCAAATGTGCGGCGAAATACTGAATCGAATAGTCGATTGCCTCGCCGATTAGGCTCGCGCCGAATACTAGCGTGATCAAATGAATGTGGCCGTTCAGCGCAATGGTGATCGTGTAGGCCGCGCCGATACCGAAACCGACCGATAACATGCCGAGCAGCAGCGGCTTCGGTGAGCGGAATAGCCAATACAGCAGCGCCAGCATGCCGATCAAAGAACCGGCGCCGATCAGATCGACTTCGAACTCAGCGCGCTTGCGCGCAGCTTCCGCATAGAACAAGGGACCGGTCCGCAGCAGTTCCACGTCTGTCACTTTATTGCGCGCCGCCTGTTCCGCATTCTCAATCTCCAGCATTGCTCGCTTCTGAACTTGGCCGTCGTAAACGGACCCGGACAGTTCCGCGCTCACGAAAATATAGGTGGATCGACCGGCGGCGGGGGGCGTACGCAAATAACCTTCATCCAGTTCCAGCTTGAAACTGTTCAAGGGAAGTGCGTTGAGCCAGTTTTCCGTGAAGCCGAAAGGATAGTCCGTCACGGGCAAGCCAATACCGAAGCGAAAAGGCGCGTGCAATTTCTGCTGAAGGCGCGCTTCCAGATTGGGAGCGCCCGAGGACAGTGCTTCACGATCGGCTTCGCTGAGCAAATGAAAGCGATGCCGTAAATAAAGTTCGCTTAGTTTGACCGGATCGAAAGGGGGAAGCTTGGCCTGTACGGAATTGAAGGTGCCCGAAGTGCGCAAAGCCTTTGCAAATGCGTTTGCCGCTTCCTTTGCTTCTTCTGCCTGGGGATGGCCGATTAAAAAAATCGCGCGATTGCCTGCAGCGTCCGCCAGATGCGCAATAGCGGTTTCAGCGACCGGGTTACGTTCTGTCGGCGGCAACAAGGCGAGCAGATTCGTTTGCAACGCATTCCCGCTTTGCAGGCTGCGCACGGTCGCCCAGGCGATCAGTAGCGCAAGCAAAAACCAAAGCAGAGCACGTAAACGAATTGCGTTCATTGCGTCAAGCCGTAGGCTTTCAAATCGTCCGCCTTCAAAGCGGCCGCGCCGACGCTATTCTTGAATTCGATACGCGTACGGTCACCGCTCGCCTCTTCGATGGATATGTTTTCCACGTAGTCGCCACCGACCAGCTCAATGCGACTGAGGAATTGCGCGAGCTGTGCCTGGCGCGGTTTCAGCGTCACTTGCCAGCGCCCGCCCTTCACTTCACCGCGCGCTTCGAAATATTCGTTGAGCGTTTCGGTCTGTCCGCCAAGCAGTGCGCGAAAAATGCGGGCAACCTGTGCAAGTCCAGGCAAGTCCTGCGCTTTGCGTGTTCTGCGGCTTCCGTCCGCGGCGATTTCCACGACGCGATCTTCCGCCAGTAAATAGCCGATTTTGATCGGTGCGTTCATTTGCCAAAGCACCCCGTGTTGCCGTGAGACCGTGACTTGGCCGCTGCTGCGCAAAGGTTTGCTCATTCCGGCGATTTCCTTGGTCTGCAAGAAATCCGCACGGATCGTTTGATATGGCGAGAGCCGCTCCTGCATCGAGGCGAGGGGATCCGCCGCATGG
>DATEEW010000349.1:0-6682 GCA_035280965.1 Burkholderiales bacterium | reverse complement strand
GGCCGGGTTTGCCGGCCCATTTGCGCGCGGCATATTTGCCCTGCGCAAGATCGCCGTCGATGTGGTTGCGAATGAAATTGCTTACGGCTTCGTTCGCGCTTGGCGACGGTTGAGACATAGATAAGAACCTTGGATCTGGATGCGGGATTTTAAAGCCCAATTTAAGGAATGTCCGATTAAGGGGCTGCCGCCACTTAAAAAGCCCCTCAAATTCAGAGAAGCTCTGATTTGAAAAACGACTTCATCAGAGCTTCCTCAATTTAACGGTTTGGCGTATTGCGGCGGCAGCTCGCAGTCCATTGAAGCCGCGATATTCCTCAGTCGGTTGGGGTAGTCGCTGATCAAGCCGTCCACGCCAAGGTCGATCAACGTTCGCATCTCGGCTTCGTTGTTGACGGTCCAGGGAATGACGCGAATTCCCAAAGCGTGCGCTTCATTCAGCGAATCGGCATTGAGATCGGCGTGATGGGGGGACCAGATGCGCCCGCCCGCCGCATGCACCATGCGGGGCACCGAACCATGTTCCAGATAGCGGATACGGTTGGTCCAAGGAGAGCCGGTCTTCGATGCCGTGCCGATGGTGTCTTCGCCCGATTGCTGCACGCTTAAATATACAGTTTCGATTTCCGGCGCTTGCGCCTGGACAATCGCGAGCGTGCGCCAGTCGAAGGACTGAATACTGCTGCGGTTTTGCAAGTTCGCCGCGCGGATTTCGGCGATCAGCGCCCCGGCGAACGCGTCGGCCGGCGGACTTAGATGTGGTTGCAGAGGGTGGATCTTGGTTTCGATATTGAAACGCAACGTCGACGCGTTGTAACGCTCGGCCAACTCAAACACTTCTCGCAGACGGGGAATGCGGACATCGCGCATTGCCGTTTGCGCGGGAAAACGCTCGGCGTAACCGCTTTCCGGACGCATTGCGCCCACATCGTAGGAACAAAGTTTTTCGTAATCGAGGCTGAAAATCGCCGGCCCCAGCGTATCCAGCCATTGGTCTTCGAAACGGGTCAAATCGGGATTCAGGCGCAAATCGTGGCTGGTCACCAGGACACCGTCCCGCGTCATCGCACAATCCAGTTCCAGTGTATGGACGCCGATTTCCATCGCGCGCGCGAACGCCGCGAGGGTGTTCTCGGGCATCAGCCCCCGTGCCCCGCGATGCCCTTGTAAATCGATTTTTTTCATAGCGCCGGATTGTGCGCTGCTTCAGGGCGGATTGAAATGGGCTTGTCGCGCGCGGAGCGACCCTCCACAATGCCCGTACAGGGAGGGAACGATGAAACGTTATGGACTATTGTTGGCCTTGGTCGTCGCACTGGCTGCGTGTAGCAAAGTTAATGTAGAAAATTACGGCAAAATCAAAGTTGGCATGTCTTACGAGGAGGTGCGCGCGATTTTAGGCGATCCTACCCGCTGCGACGATGTGGCCGGTTTTCGAGGCTGCCAATGGGGCGACGAAAAAAGCAATATCACTGTGCAAATGGTTGGTGACAACGTGGTGATGCGTTCGGCAAAAAACTTGAAGTAACGCAACTTGCACGGCTCTTGAGCGTCTATTCTAGGGATAAGACCGACGCAGTGACGCAGTAAAAGAGGAGAAGGCATTGGAGCGTATTTGGCTGAAAAGCTATCCACCCGGCGTTCCGGCGGAAATCGACTACAAGCGTTACCGTTCCGTGGGGGAGGTGTTCGAGCAAAGCTGCCGCGATTTTGCGGCGCGCCCGGCTTACCACCACATGGGCCGGACGATTTCCTACGCCGACCTTGATAGGCTCACGCGCGATTTTGGCGCCTGGCTACAATCGCTGGGGCTCGCCCGCGGGGCGCGAGTCGCGCTGATGATGCCAAACGTGCTGCAGTATCCGGTGTGCATATTCGGCGCTTTGCGCGCCGGCTATGTGGTGGTCAATACCAATCCTTTGTACACACCGCGCGAACTCGAACATCAACTAAAGGATTCGGGCGCCGAAGTTATTGTCATTCTGGAGAACTTCGCGCATACGCTGGAACAAGTGATCGCGCGTACCCAAGTCAAGCATGTGGTGATCGCGACCATGGGCGATATGCTCGGATTCAAAGGGCATATCGTCAATTTCGTTGTTCGTCGCATCAAAAAGCTGGTGCCCGCTTATCGTGTTGCCGGTGCGCTCACTTTCAACGACATCATGAAAAAAGGCGCGTCGCTGACGTTGAAGTCGGCCGATGTGGGACCGGAGGACATCGCCTTTTTGCAATACACCGGCGGTACGACAGGCGTGGCCAAAGGCGCGATGCTGCTTCATCGCAATATCGTGGCCAATATGTTGCAGGCCGAAGCGTGGCTCAAGCCTTCCTTTTCCACCACTCAAAACGAAGTAGTAATTACCGCGCTGCCTCTGTATCACATCTTTTCGCTGACGGTGAATTGCCTCTTGTTCATCAAATGCGGTGGTCAGGGTGTCTTGGTTACGAATCCGCGCGACATTCCCGGCATGATCAAGGAATTGTCGAAGCATCGTTTTACCGTGTTGCCGGCGGTGAACACACTCTTTAACGCGCTGCTGAATCATCCGGATTTTGCCAAGCTCAATTTTTCGGAATTGCGCGTGTCGCTGGGTGGCGGCATGGCGGTGCAAAAGCAGGTGGCCGATCGCTGGAAGGAAGTCACCGGCTGCACGTTGGTGGAAGCTTACGGTCTTACCGAGACCTCGCCCGGCGCGGTGGTCAATCCACTGAGTCTGGAGGCTTGGAACGGCTGCATTGGTTTGCCGATCTGCTCCACAGAAGTGGAGATTCGGGACGATCAGCAACGACTTGTGCCACTCGGTCAATCGGGCGAGATTTGTATTCGCGGGCCGCAAGTAATGAAAGGCTATTGGAACCGTCCCGATGAAACGGCCAAAGTGATGCACGCCGACGGCTATTTCGCGTCCGGCGATATCGGCATCATGGACGAGCGCGGCTTCGTCAAAGTGGTAGACCGCAAGAAAGACATGATTTCGGTTTCCGGCTTCAAAGTATTTCCCAATGAAGTCGAGGCCGAATGCGCTCTACATCCGGGCGTGCTGGAATGCGCCGCCATCGGTGTACCGGATGAACACTCGGGCGAGGTGGTGAAGGTCTATGTGGTTAAACGCGATGAAAAATTGAGCGATCAGGCGCTGCGCGATCATTTGCACGACCGACTCACCGGCTACAAGCGGCCGAAGTACATCGAGTTTCGCGATCAATTGCCCAAGAGCAATGTGGGCAAGATTCTGCGGCGGGAGTTACGGGACGAAGAGTTGAAAAAGCCAGACGAGGGAAAAACCTAAATCTCGTCTGAGCTTCACGCGTATTTCCCGCATCGTCTGCAAATCAGCGCATCGAGCGATATTCGTCCGGGTCCGTGCAACAGCGTTACGAGCAACAACACGCCCCAGTAGATATGTTGCGCGAGAGCGGGTTCGGCGTCTTTCAAAAAACTCCAATAGGACACTACGGCCATCAGGTTGACGAAAGTCAGCCCCAACGCACCGATCGGGCTCAACAGTCCCAACGCCAACAAGACCGGAAACACCAACTCGCCGAAGGTGCCCATCACCGCGGCGATTTCCGGCGGCAACAAAGGCACGTCGTATTCTTCTTCGAACAATAGGAGCGTCCCGTCCCAATTGCGGATTTTGGTCAGGCCGGAAAGGAAGAACACTTTCGCCACATAGAGACGGATCAGCAGATCCAATACATCGGCCAGCGCGCGGCGCGGGCCTTGCAGGCGTGTGAATGCAGCGCAGATGTTTTTCATTGCTTCCCCTCAGTTTCTCCAGCCGGCAAAGAGGCGATCCGAAAATGCCTGGGCGAGGGAGGCATTCAGATCGAACGTAGCGTCCTGCATCAACGCGATTTCCACCGCGTGTCCCAGCGGCTCGTCGTCGTTCAAACTGTTCAAGAAAAAATATTCGCCCACCGTCAAAGCGCGCACTTCCACGCGCCATTGTGGTCGATGCGCCAGCGCAAAGTGCGAACCGGAATCGAGGTCGATATCCATCGAACCTGTGTATCGCGGTTGATGGACCTGCCATATCGCCGCGATGGGATAGTCGGAACGCAGTAGCGCGCAAGTGGGCCGCAATATAAAGCGAATCTCCACCTGCGTTGCAGCGGGAATTTCGGCTATTTGCTCCAGCGTCATTGCTTCGCTGTCGGCGGCGTAGTGGCTGCGATGCGCTTGCCATTCCAGGCGCGCGACGTCGGGAAGATAGGGCAATTCCGCCACTGCGTCGAAGTGGGTCAGAAAATCGCCGAAGGCCGATCCATACTCGTTCAAGTCGCCGCTGATGGCAGGGTGGCTACGCATATAACGTGCGGCGAGAGCCTCGAAGAATTCGTCACCCACAAGCTGCGCCACGACGGGATAGGCGGCGGTCAGCGCTTTTGTTCGCGCGGCGAGCACATTGCCGCGATACAAGGCGAGTCGATTTTCCACGCTCATTGCATCGCCCATGAATTGCGGAATGGCGTCTGGAATCGCATCGCGTGAAGAGAGCGCCGCGGCGAAACGAGATTGCAAGCGGCCGTACTCAGACATACTGGTCCGCCCTGCGGTCCGCTTGCACCGCTTCGTTTAACAACACTTCTAGCGCCGGTACGTCGGTATCCCATTCGATCAAGGTCGGTACGGAACCGAAGCGTTTGCACGCCGCGTCGTATAAGGCCCACACTGCTTCGCTTACGCGGGAACCGTGGTCGTCGATGAGGCACTCGTCGCTTCGCGAATGCCCCGCCAGATGCATTTCCGCGACAGCATCGATGGGCACCTGCTCCAATGCCTGGGCGGCATCGAATCCGTGGTTTGTCGCGTTGACGTAGATATTGTTGATGTCGAGCAGAATCGCGCAACCCGAACGTTTACTGAGTGCGGCGATGAATTCGTATTCGTTCATGTCTGCCGCGCGATACGCCAGATAACTGGAAACGTTCTCGATTAAAACGCGGCGGCCCAATGTGTTTTGCAGTTCATCCACGCGTTCGCACATCAAGTCGAGCGCCTGCGCGGTATAGGGGATGGGCAGCAAGTCGTTGAAGTGTTGTGCGCCAAAGGCGCCCCAACACAAATGTTCGGACACGAATGTCGGTGCGATGCGATCGACCAGGCGCTTCAGTTTGGTCAAATGCGCTTGTCTCAAGCCGTCCGCAGAGCCGAGCGACAGTCCTACGCCATGCAGGCTGAGTGGGTAACGCGCACGCACTCGCTCAAGCACATGCAAATCGTAGCCGCCCTCGCCGAAATAATTTTCGCTATGGACCTCGAGCCAAGCGACTGGAGGCGAGCTTTGCAAAAAATCCCGGTAATGCGGCGCGCGCAATCCGATACCGGCGCCTCGCGGCACATCGGGAACGGGTCGCGCGCGTTGCAACATGCCTTACTTCTTCGCGGGTGCGAGTTTGCCACCCATCTTTTCGCAAGTGCCTTTCGCGACGTATTTCCACTCGTTGGGATCGTTGTCGGTCTTGGCTTGGCCGGCGCAAGAGTGCGAGCCGCTGGCGGTAGCGCAATCGTTTTGTCCGGCTTTAGCGACGCCCAGACATTTTTCCATGTCTTCTTTGGCCGCGAAGGCGGCAGATGACGTGCCCAGCGCCAGCAAACCGGCCAGAGCGGAACTGATAAGTAGTTGGCGATCCATATTTATCTCCTTGGTAAATTCGTTTTTGCGACGGGCAGATGCGCGCCGACCCCTCTTTTACGTGGTCGCTCGGATTTTGGATGCGCGGCCTCATTCTGGCACCGTCAGCCGTTTCGCGGTTAATCGAAAGCCAGCCTGTAGATCAGACCGAGACTGCTGGTTGTTCCGGTTTCAACGCGGGCGGACCAGCGTTTGGAAATGGAGTAATCCAGCTTGACCAGGTTCTGCGCGAAGCCTAAGCCCTGTTCGTAGCCTATATATACTTTGTCCGAAAAACGCTTGCCTAGCGCGACCACATTTCCTTCGAGTGTGCCACTGCCTCGTACGCTTACATCGTCAAGGCCGAGTTTGCGTGCGATTTGCTGATTGATCCCCACCTTGTCGCCGCGACCGAAGAGGGTGCCCGACGCCGCTTGCAAGAGCGCGAGATCAGCTCCCTGTGCGTCGCCCGGGGCGCGACCCAGTACGAGCCAGGATAACTTTTCACCTTCGGGAACCGGTGGCTCGGAAATAAGTTGCGCCGTCGGATTTTGCACCGTTCCCGCCACTTCCACGCCCACTTCAACCGCCTGATTGCGTCGCCACGCTTGAATGAATAGGCCGGGGTCGTCCACGGGACCGTCGAAAATGAGTAGCCCTTGTTCCACGTCCAGACGTTGACCGTAGGCGAGGAAACGCGCGTTCTCGGCGTGAATACGGCCGGCCACGCGCATTTCACCTTCGGCCGCGCTGCTGAGTTGCACCGCGCCGCGTAAGCGGCCGGTAAGTCCGTAGCCGTTCACCTCTACGCCTTTGCCCAGATCGAGTCGCATATCTAAATCGAAAGGCGTGCGAGCGTTCACGCGTCCATTCGAGGGTCGCTTGCGGCCCACTACCACGACGTCTTCGCTCAAGCGCGGCAGTTGGTCGTCGCCAAACTCGAAGTAGCCGCTGTCGGCGCGCAACTCGCCGCGTAATGCGATTTTCTTGCCGTCGAAGTCTCCATGTCCCTGGCCGGATAGAGTGAGGCGCATATCGGGACGATTCAATAGACCGAAGCG
>DATEEW010000348.1:0-3424 GCA_035280965.1 Burkholderiales bacterium | reverse complement strand
TGGGGCTCGAACGTGCCGCAGACGCGTACGCCCGACGCTCACTTCTTTACCGAAGTCCGCTACAAGGGCGCGAAAGTCGTGGCGGTGACGCCCGACTATTCCGAAGTGGCGAAGCTCGCAGACTTGTGGATGCATCCGAAGCAGGGCACCGACGCGGCGATGGCCATGGCGATGGGCCATGTGATGCTGCGCGAATTCCATCTGGACCGCCAGGCACCGTACTTCACCGATTATTGCCGTCGCTATACCGACCTGCCTTTGCTGGTGAAGCTGGTGAAGCGCGGCGGCTCCTATGTTGCGGATCGATATATCCGCGCCTCCGATTTCGCCGACAAGCTGAATGAAACGAATAATCCAGACTGGAAAACGGTCGCGATCGACGAAACCAACGGCAACCCCGTGGTACCCCAAGGCGCGATCGGTTATCGCTGGGGCGAGCAGGGCAAGTGGAATCTCGAAGCCAAGGAAGGTACGACCGGCGGCAATGTAAACCTGAAACTCACGCTGATCGATGGCCGCGACGACGTGGTGTCCGTCGGCTTCCCATACTTCGGTGGCATCGAGCACGCACACTTCAAGTCCAACGATCAGGGCGGCGACATCCTGCAACGCAATGTGCCGGCAAAGCGCCTCATATTGAACGGCGAAGAAACCTTTGTCGCCACCGTATTCGATCTTATGTGCGCCAACTACGGTCTGGATCGCGGCCTGGGTGGCGGCAATGTCGCCAAGTCCTACGATGAGGACGTGCCTTATACGCCGAAGTGGCAAGAGGCGATTACGGGTGTCAAGGCGCAAGACGTCATCACCATCGCGCGCCAGTTTGCCGACAACGCTGAAAAAACACAGGGCAAGTCGATGGTCATCATCGGCGCGGCAATGAATCACTGGTACCACTGCGATATGAACTATCGCGGCATCATCAACATGCTGATGATGTGCGGCTGTATCGGACAGTCGGGCGGCGGCTGGTCGCACTACGTCGGTCAGGAAAAATTGCGTCCGCAAACCGGCTGGACCGCACTGGCCTTCGCGCTCGATTGGCATCGTCCCCCACGTCAAATGAATTCGACCTCCTTCTTCTATGCGCATACGGACCAGTACCGCTACGAGAAGTTGAAAATCAGCGAGATTCTTTCGCCGACGGCCGATCCGGCAGAATTCACCGGCAGCCTTATCGACTACAACGTGCGCGCCGAACGCATGGGTTGGTTACCCAGCGCACCTCAGTTGGAAACCAATCCAATTGATGTGTGCAAACAGGCTGCGCAAGCCGGAGTTGATCCGAAGGATTTCGTCGTACGCGGTTTGACCAACGGATCGCTCAGACTGTCTTGCGAAGATCCGGACAATCCGAAAAACTTCCCGCGCAATATGTTCGTGTGGCGCTCGAATATTCTCGGTTCGTCCGGTAAAGGCCACGAATACTTCCTCAAGCATCTGCTGGGAACCCAGCACGGTGTGCAAGGTAAGGATCTGGGCAGCGAGGATGCGAAACCCGAGGAAATCACTTGGCGCGATCAGGCTCCGGAAGGAAAACTCGATCTGCTGGTGACGCTGGACTTCCGCATGTCCACGACCTGCTTGTATTCGGACATCGTGCTGCCGACTGCAACCTGGTACGAAAAGAACGACCTCAACACCTCCGACATGCATCCCTTCATCCATCCGCTGTCGCAGGCGGTGGACCCGGCGTGGGAAGCACGTAGCGACTGGGAGATTTACAAAGGCATCGCGAAAAAGTTTTCCGAAGTGGCGGTGGGCACGTTAGGCGTCGAAAAGGAAATTGTCCTGACGCCCATGCAACACGACACCCCCGGCGAACTGGCGCAAGCCGTTGAGGTGCAGGACTGGGCGCGCGGCGAATGCGATTTGATTCCCGGCAAGACCGCGCCGCAAATGAATGTGGTGGAGAGAGACTATCCGAACACCTATAAAAAATTCACCGCGCTCGGGCCATTGCTGAACACGCTCGGCAACGGCGGCAAGGGCATCAGCTGGAATACCGACCATGAGGTGAAGAATCTGCTCGACCTCAACTACCCGGTGACCGAGGAAGGCATTACCAAGGGGATGCCGCGTATCGAAACCGACATCGACGCCGCCGAGGTTGTGCTAATGCTCGCGCCGGAAACAAACGGCGAAGTGGCGGTGAAGGCCTGGGAAGCGCTGTCGAAAATCACCGGTCGCGATCACAAACATCTGGCGCTGCCGAAGGAAGAAGAGAAGATCCGTTTCCGCGATCTGCAGGCGCAGCCGCGCAAGATCATCAGCTCGCCAACGTGGTCGGGTATCGAGTCGGAACACGTCTGCTACAACGCCGGCTATACCAACGTCCACGAGTACATACCGTGGCGCACGCTGACAGGTCGTCAGCAGTTTTATCAGGATCACAAATGGATGCTGGCTTTCGGCGAAGGGCTTTGCGTCTACCGTCCGCCGGTCGATACCAAAGCCGCGGCGCCGCTGATCGGCAATCGCTCCAACGGCAACAAGGAAGTGGTGCTGAATTTCATCACGCCGCACCAGAAGTGGGGCATCCATTCCACCTACACCGACAACCTGTTGATGCTGACCTTGTCGCGCGGCGGTCCGATTGTGTGGCTGTCCGAAGACGATGCCAAGTCGGTGGGGATCGTCGATAACGACTGGATCGAACTGTTCAACGTCAATGGCGCGATCACCGCTCGAGCGGTTGTCAGCCAGCGCGTGAATCCGGGCATGTGTCTCATGTATCACGCGCAGGAAAAGATCGTAAACGTGCCGGGCTCCGAAATCACCAATGCGCGCGGCGGCATTCACAACTCCGTGACGCGGATTGTGGTGAAGCCCACGCACATGATCGGCGGCTACGCGCAGCTGAGCTACGGCTTCAACTACTACGGAACCATCGGAACGAACCGCGATGAGTTCGTGATCGTGCGCAAGATGAACAAGGTGGATTGGATGGACGAACCGGCTGAGAAGGAGGCGCAGGGATGACGCATCCACTGTCATTCCCGCGAAAGCGGGAATCCACTCCGACGTTTCAACAACTGGATCCCCGCTTCCGCGGGGATGACGGTCAATTTTCAGAAGGTTTGCAATTATGAGAATTCGCGCCCAAATCGGCATGGTCCTGAACCTGGACAAGTGCATCGGCTGCCACACCTGTTCGGTGACCTGCAAAAATGTGTGGACCTCGCGCGAAGGCATGGAATACGCCTGGTTCAACAACGTCGAGACCAAGCCCGGCATCGGTTATCCCAAGGAATGGGAGAACCAGAACAAGTGGAACGGCGGTTGGAAACGCAAGAAGAACGGCAAGATCGAACCGAAGCAGGGTGGCAAGTGGTCGATCCTTGCCAAGATTTTCGCCAACCCCAACTTGCCGGAAATCGACGACTACTACGAGCCCTTCACTTTCGACTATCAGCATCTGCAC
>DATEEW010000347.1:0-5716 GCA_035280965.1 Burkholderiales bacterium | reverse complement strand
GATTGATATCCGCCGGATTGGCGAAGACGCGCTTGATATCCACGCGCATCATGCGTGAGAGTTCAGCTTCCCACTCGCGGATATACGGTTCGGCGGTGGCCACAATGGCCTCGCGACCGTTCAACTCGACCGGCAGGATTTTGTAGCGCTGCGCATAAGCGCTGGACATCAACTCGGTGACGGCACCGAAATTGATTTTGAGCGGATCGACGTGGTAGTAGTCCAGATCGGTTTTGCCCGCGAACCACTCGGTCAGCCACTCCAGGTGCAACAGCTTATGCGGCGGCCGCGCGTTCTTGAGTTTGTGGTCGGCAATCTGGATGAGCGGGTGCGCATGACCGCGATGCATGCGCCGGTCTTTGATCAACGTGTCGGCATCGGTGCGCGTGGCATATCCATCCGCAACGAGTTCGTCGAGGATTTCGGGAAGCGTGATTTGACGCTCGGGTTGGGCAATAACGGCGGCCATGTCGCAAGCTTAGTGGCGGCGCCCGGCAACGGGGAAGGCAAGGCGCCCGCAAAACAGCGATTTTCGCCATCAACAGGGTGGCCTCCAAGGCATAAATGCGCGCTTGGAGACCACGCCAACTCAAGGCTTTCCGTCGAGATAAGCCTCCAGACTAAAGCCCGAGACCCACACTGTGGCCCCCGACGCCCTTTTAGGCCCCGGGCGTCCAGATCTTCGTCCCGCCGCCGGCTAAATCCAGCATCAGCTCGTTGAGCCGTTTGACGAATCCGGCCGGGTCCTCCAGCGTTCCCCCTTCGGCCAATTGAGCCTGGTCGAGTAGCACATGAGACCAGTCGTCGAAGCGTTTTTCCTCGTATTTAAGGCGCTGCACCATGGGATGGTCCGGATTGATTTCCAGGATTGGCTTGGCGTCCGGCACATTCTGGCCGGCCGCCTTGAGCATGCGCTGCAGGTTCCCGGAGACATCGAAGTCGTCGGCCACCACGCAAGCGGGCGAAGTGGTGAGGCGCCAGGTCACCCGCACGTCTTTTACGCGATCGCCCAGACCGGCTTTGATTTTTTGGGTCAATTCCTTGTATTCGTCCGCCTGCTTCTCGTGTTCCTTCTTCTCGGCCTCGTCCTCGAGTTTTCCGAGATCCAGACCGCCCTTGGCGACCGATTGCAGCCCCTTCCCGTCGAACTCTTCCAGATGGCCGACGACCCATTCGTCCACCCGATCGGAGAGCAGGAGTACTTCCACGCCTTTTTTGCGGAAGATTTCCAGATGCGGGCTGTTTTTGGCCGCAGCGTAAGAGTCGGCCGTGACGTAATAGATCTTGTCCTGCCCTTCCTTCATGCGCGACACATATTCGGCCAGCGAGACGGTTTGCTCGGACGTATCCGCATGCGTGGATGCGAAACGCAGCAACTTGGCGATTCGGTCCTTGTTCCCGAAGTCTTCGCCGACACCCTCTTTCAGCACGCTGCCGAATTCCGTCCAGAACTGCGCGTATTTGTCTTTCTGGTTCTCTTGGAGATCTTCCAGCAAGGAAAGGACGCGCTTGGTGCAACCGGAGCGAATGGCATCGATGTCCTTGCTCTGTTGCAGAATTTCGCGCGATACATTGAGCGGCAGGTCGTTGGAGTCCACCACGCCGCGCACGAAACGCAAGTAGGTGGGCAGCAATTGCTCCGCGTCGTCCATGATGAAGACGCGTCGCACATAGAGTTTCAAGCCGCGGCGGTGCTGGCGATCCCATAAGTCGAAAGGCGCGTGGCCGGGGAGGTACAGCAACTGCGTATATTCCTGGCGGCCTTCAACCTTGTTGTGTGTGTAGGCCAGAGGCGCTTCGAAGTCGTGCGCCACATGCTTGTAGAACTCGTGGTATTGCTCTTCCGAGACTTCACTTTTCGGCCGTGCCCAAAGCGCGGACGCCTGATTGACTGTTTCGTCTTCCTCGGTGGGGACTTGTTCTTTTTTCTCCTCGTCCCACTTGGAACCCTGCATGACGATGGGCAGGGCAATGTGGTCGGAGTATTTGCGAATGATCGACTTCAAGCGGAAATCGGACAGCAACTCGTCTTCGCCTTCGCGCAAATGCAGCGTGACTTCCGTGCCCCGCGATGCCTTGTCAACCGCTTCGAGCGTGTATTCGCCTCCTCCTTCGGATTCCCAGCGCACGGATTCGCTTGCACCCGCGCGACGGGTGGTGAGCGTCACACGATCCGCGACAATGAAAGCCGAATAGAAGCCCACGCCGAACTGACCGATCAGGTTGGCGTCCTTCGCCTGATCGCCCGTCAACGACTGGAAGAACTCGCGCGTGCCAGATTTTGCAATGGTTCCGATATGCTGGATCACCTCCTCGCGCGACATGCCGATGCCGTTGTCCAACACGGTGAGGGTCCGCGCGGCTTGATCAAAACTAACGCGTATCTTCAGATCGGCGTCACCCGCATAAAGCGTCGGATCGGCCAGGGCCTCGAAACGCAATTTGTCTGCGGCGTCGGAGGCGTTGGAAATGAGTTCGCGCAGAAAGATTTCCTTGTTGCTATACAAGGAATGGATCATCAAATGCAGCAGTTGTTTGACTTCGGTCTGAAAGCCGAGGGTTTCTTTGGCGCCCATAGGGTTTCCCAGTAGGTTGGTTGGATTGAATAGCTGACCGCGGGACATATGAGGGCGCAATGCCCGCTTTCAAGCCGACGCGGAACTTCGGCGAATGCCCTTCGGTCACACTTTCCGCGTACGCAACCGCCGGGCGGCTACAATGCCCCGCCATTGCGTATTTTCCCAAATCACGAGATATCCCATGATCAGAAAAATGCTGCAAGCCCTGCTTGCGCTTAGCCTCTTATTAAGCTTCGATGCGAGCGCGGCTCCCACAGCTCCCCTGAAGCTGCCCGGCGTGGAGGTCGGCCCAAGTCTGGGCGGGATCAGCGAATATCGGTTTTCGAACGGTTTCAAAGTACTGCTGATGCCGGATCCGGCGCGCGACAAGATTACTTTGAATATCACCTATCTGGTCGGGTCGCGCCACGAAGGCTATGGCGAGCGCGGCATGGCGCACTTGCTGGAGCATATGTTATTCAAGGGGACGCCCCGCATTCCCGACGCGAAGGGTGAACTGGTCAAGCACGGCGCCCAATCCAACGGCACCACCTATTACGATCGCACCAACTATTACGAAACCTTCGCCGCCAACGATGGGACGCTGGCGGCGCTGATCGCCTTCGAAGCCGACCGCATGATCAATGCGCGTGTGGCCAAAAGCGATCTGGACAGCGAAATGACCGTCGTGCGCAGCGAGTTCGAACGCGGCGAAAACGATCCGCAGGACTTGCTCGACACGCGCATCAACGGCATCGCCTATCTCTGGCACAACTACGGGCGCGATGTCATCGGCACGCGTTCCGATATCGAAAACGTGCCTATCGAACGTTTGCAGGCTTTTTACAAACATTTCTATCAGCCCGATAACGCCGTGCTGGTGATCGCCGGCCGCTTCGATCCGGCACGGGCTTTAAAGGCAGTGAAGCAAAGCTTCGGCAGCATTCCCAAACCGAAACGCACACTCTTTCCTACGTACACGCGAGAGCCGCCGCAGGACGGCGAGCGCGAGCTCGTCATGCGGCGCGTGGGCGATGTGCAGATCGCACAGGCCCAGTATCACATTCCACCCGGCTCGCACCGCGACTTCGTCGCGGTGGATATGGCGACTCAAATTCTGACCATGCAACCAAATGGGCGCTTGCATCGCAAGCTGGTGGAAAGCGGGCTCGCCGCCTCGATTTACGGCTACGAAGTGCAATTGCGCGAGCCCGGCACGGTGCGGTTCGGCGTGAAAGTACCAACCACGCTTTCTCTAACGACGGCCAGCGATGCGATGGTGGCGACCGTGGAAGGCTTTGAACAGGAGCCCGTCACCGCAGAAGAAGTGGAGCGCGCCCGCACCAAGCTGATCAAAGAAGTGGATTTGTATCTGCCGGATACCAACCGCGTAGCCGTAGGTTTATCCGAGTTCATCGCCATGGGCGATTGGCGTCTGCTGTTTTGGTATCGCGACTTGTTGACGCAAACCACCCAAACGGATGTGCAGCGTGTCGCCACCACTTTTTTCAAACGCGCCAACCGTAGTGTGGGGTTGTTCTATCCGACCGCTACGCCTGAGTTGGTGCCAACGCCCGAAGCACCGGACCTCCAGAAGTCGCTGGCGGATTTCAAGCCGGCACAAGAGCTTGCGCTGGGCGAAAGTTTCGATGCCTCACCTCAGAATATCGAAGCGCGTCTCATTCGTCGCACGCTGCCCTCCGGCATGAAGTTGGTGATGTTGCCGAAGAAGACTCGAGGCGGCACGGTGGTGGCCGGGCTCAATTTTCATTGGGGCAATGAAGAAAGCAAAAGCAATCGCCGCGCAAGCTGTACTTTCGCCGGCATCATGCTGTCGCGCGGTACCGAGTTGCGAACACGAGCCGAATTGCGCGACGCCTTGGATCGCTTGCGCGCAAATGTTTCGGTCAGCGCCGAAAGCGCCAGCGTCTCGACCATCGGCGAAAGCCTACCTGATAGTCTTCGGCTGATCGCCGAAATGCTGCGTAAGCCTAGCTTCCCCGCACAAGAATTCGAGCAAGCTAAGCGCGAACTGGTCACCGGCCTGGAGGCGAAACGCAATGATCCGTCCGCGCTTGTCACCATTCGCCTGAATCGTCATCTGAACCCCTATCCGCCCGAACACTGGAACTACACGCCGACGGTGGACGAAGACATTGCACGAATAAATGCCGTCACGCTGGAAGAAGCACGCACCTGCCATGCGCAGATGGGTGCCTCGCATAGCGAACTGGCCGTGGTCGGTGATTTCGATCCCGAAGTCATCGCAAAACTCGCCGAAGAGTTGTTCGGAGATTGGAAAACACCGGGCACTTATGTTCGCATCCCCGCGCGTCACGACGAAGTTCCCGCGATCAAAGAACTGATCGCGGCACCGGACAAAGCCAATGCCGAAGTGGAAGCCGGCCTCAATATTCCGATGCGCGACGACCACGTCGATTTTCCGGCCATGGTGTTGGGCAACTACTTGTTGGGCGGCAATTGGGACGCGCGTCTATGGAAGCGTGTGCGCGAGAAAGAGGGCCTGTCCTATAGCGTAGGTTCCTGGTTCGACGCCGCTTCCTTAGATCCCGCGGGCGTGTTCGGCATGCAAGCCATTTTTGCGCCGCAAAATCGGGAGCGCGTAGAGCAGGCCTTGCGAGACGAGTTGAGCCGCGCGCTAGATCAAGGCTATACGCAAGCCGAAGTCGAGAAGGCGCGCGCCAATTATTTAAAAGCGCGAGCCCTCTCCCGCAATTCCGACAATCAACTGCTCTCGCGCTTGCTGAAATACGCTTTCATCGATCGCGATTTCAAATGGGATATCGAATTTGAACGGCGTTTGGCCGCCATGACACCGGCAGAAATTCGCGAAGCCATGCGCAAACATATCCAGGCCGAGAAACTCTCGTTCGTTGCTGGAGGAGATTTTAAATGAGTCGAGAGTCGATTAACGTTTAGTCATGCTCGTGCAAACGGGCATCCCCAAGTAGTTTCTCCATAACCCTGGATTCCGCTTTCGCGGAATGACCCCATGCATCGGCCACTTCAAGCTTTTCTTGATGCCTTGGGGTCTTGGTGGTTCAGCGTTTTCTCGCATTGACTTTGGGGCGCTTTGCTCTCTGGACTCTCGACGATTCTCACAACAACTCGTCGTAGCGGATCTCCAGCACGTCCAG
>DATEEW010000346.1:0-3844 GCA_035280965.1 Burkholderiales bacterium | reverse complement strand
ACTGTATTTTGTACTACCAAACATCGCCTGCGCTGAGCGCGTAGCCGACGATTTGCTATTGGCACGACTGGAAGACCGTCGTGTGCGCTTCCTGGCCCGCCGCGGTACGGATTTGGGCAAACTGCGCGAAGCGAATGTTTGGCAAAAGACCGACCTGGTACATGGTGCCGAAGTCGGCATGATTGTAGGCGGTCTGGGCGGATTTTCGCTCGGACTAATGGTGGTGTTGACGCCACCTGACGGCGTAGAAATGCAATTGATCACCATCCTGATCTGCGCATTGATTGGCGCGCTGTTTGGCGCATGGAGCGCAAGCTTGATCGGTGCCTCTACGCCCAATACGCGTTTACGGCATTTTCAGGCCGACATCGATGAGGGTCGTATTTTGATGATCGTGGACGCACCGGCCGAACGAATCGAAGAAATACGAGACCTGGTTCTTTTGCGCCATCCGGAGGCGCATGGCGGTTCGGTCGAACCGACTATGCCCGCATTTCCATAAGAGGCTCTGGCTTCGAAGGCGTAACAACCAGTCCGTATCAAAGCCCCGCTCAAAGCGGGGCTTTGTTTATCCGGCGGCCTGGACGGAAATAGCGCGTGTCTTCGTAATAACTTTCCTGCGTATTCTCAGGCCACCAATCCGGAATACCGAGAACCGGGACCGGTTGAAAACCTCGCGCGATGCGCGGCGCCCCGGGCTCTTCAAAATAATCACACACCGCACGGTCCACGAGTGCGAGCGCGGCTAGCGGATCGAGTGTGAGAGTTTCGATGTCCGCATCGACGATCACTGCTTTCGCTGTTATGCCCGCATAAGGTCGCAGCAATTGTTCATGCAACGCATGGCCGAATACATAAAACCGCATCGATTGGCGTACCGAATCGCGCTGCATCCAGAACAGTTCTTTCCAACGGAAATCCCGCAGCAGCGCTTTCAGACGACCGTCGGCGCAAAGAATCACCATGCCGCTTTCATCGTACACAGTTAGCGCGTCACGGGCGGTGCTGCGCATCGGACTTAGCTGTTTGGCGAGTTCTTGGATATGAAGCCGGTTAAGTAGTGCTTTGGCGAGCGGGAACGCAAACCAAGCGAGTGCATTGAAGAGATCGTGCCAGTTATCGGCGCGGGTCGGCACCGCGCCGGTCTCGAATACCGCGCGTTCGTAGGTCTGAACCGTTTGTGTTTCGAAGCGCAGCGGCAGTCCTTTTGCATTGCGCAGGTCGTAACGATTCGACAAGGCATTTAGCGCATCGCTGTTCGGGAATGTGTTGCAATCGAGCGCCGCGAGTATCGGCGCGAGCGTATGGAAACGCGGCTCGCGCAAAGCGTCACAAGGCCATTCCGCAAGCATGCGCAGGCGTTATTGCATTCGCCAGTGCAGGATTTCGCCGGCACGCAGCGGTGTGAGTTGCGTATCGGCGAAAGCAAAGACTGCAGGCACTTCCCAGTCCTCTTTCTTCAGCGTGATGCGCGTTTGATTCCGCGGCAGGCGGTAAAAATCGGGGCCATTGAAACTCGCGAAGGCTTCAAGCTTGTCCAACGCGCCCGCGTGCTCGAATGCTTCTGCATACATTTCTATGGCGGCATGCGCGGTATAGCAGCCGGCGCAACCGCAGGCGGATTCTTTATCTCCGCGCGGATGCGGCGCGCTATCCGTCCCCAAAAAGAATTTCTTGCTTCCGCCGATGGCCGCGTCCACCAGCGCTTGACGATGTTTTTCTCTTTTGAGTACGGGCAAGCAATAGTAATGTGGACGAATGCCACCTTGAAAAATCGCGTTGCGGTTGTAAAGCAGATGATGCGCAGTGATGGTCGCGCCGATATTGGCGCCGGCATCGCGAACGAAGTGGGCGGCATCCGCAGTGGTGATGTGTTCGAACACGACACGCAAGCGCGGAAAGCGGTTCACGATGCGGCTCATCACCGTATCGATGAAAACTTTTTCGCGGTCGAATACATCGACACCCAGCGTTGTCACTTCACCATGCACGAGCAAAGGCACATCGCGCTCTTCCATCGCGGCGAGAGCGGGAAACGCCGCCTCCAGTGTGGTGACGCCGGAATCGGAATTGGTGGTGGCGCCAGCCGGGTAGTATTTGACCGCATGCACAAAGCCGCTCGCTTTCGCCGCCGCGATTTCAGACGCGCTCGTGTTATCGGTGAGATAGAGTGTCATCAAAGGTTCGAAACGCAGGCCCGCCGGGAGCGCCGCAAGAATACAATCTCGGTATGCGCTTGCCGCCGCAACCGTTGTAACGGGCGGACGCAAATTAGGCATGATGATGGCGCGCGCAAATTGTCGCGCCGTATGCGGCAACACACTCGTCATCGCAGCGCCATCTCGCAAATGCAAATGCCAGTCGTCAGGCTGAGTGATACTTAAACTATTCATCGTCGCTTTCCGTAGTCCTGCTTCGATTTGTTTGCAAACCAAGTTCATAAAGGGCGTTCTTGCGGGCGCCGCTGATCTGTGCCCCTAGTTTAGCGGCCTGCTTCAGCGGCAGCTCGCTCAGCAAAATATGCAATATGCGCTCGCCTTCGGCGGCGCTGCGATCTTCTGTCGGCGGCGCGCCGGCTATAACTAATACAAACTCGCCGCGTTGTCGGTTTGCATCCGCCTGCAACCAAGCCGACGCCTCACCGGCCTTTAGACGCTTGGCCTGTTCAAAGCGCTTGGTGAGTTCGCGCGCAATAACCACCTCGCGTTCTGACCCCATCACCGCCGCAATATCTTCCACGCATTCCACAATACGATGTGGCGCTTCGTACAACACCAGCGCATGTTCGAAGTCGCGCCAGGTTTCGAGCGCTTTGCGCCGCGCCACATTTTTTGCGGGCAAAAAACCCGCGAAACAAAACGCACCCTGAAATCCGGCCACCGACATTGCTGCGACCGCCGCGTTCGGTCCGGGGACGGCGATCACTTGCACACCCGCCGTATGCGCCTGCTCGACCAGAAAGGCACCAGGGTCCGAAACAGCCGGCGTGCCGGCGTCACAGATCAAAGCGACATCATGGCCGGCGCGCAAATACTCGAGAATCTCGGCCGCCGCACGCGCTTCATTATGTTCGTGCAAGGCTTTGACCGGCGTGCCGATTGCATAGTGCGATAGCAGCACGGCGCTGGTCCGCGTGTCTTCGGCGTAGATTCGGGCCGCTTGCTTCAGCGTCGCGCATGCGCGAGAACTCAAATCGTCCAAATTCCCGATCGGCGTGGCGACCACATATAATCGACCGCTTTGCTGCGAATCCAAATCCTCATGCCCGTTCATGCGTCGTTTCGCGGCTTAGCAGCCGCCTTATTCTGTGCAAGCGTCGCATTGTCCTGTGCGACTGCGCCGCCCGCAACTCCACCTGCGCCGGTAGTGGCCCCGGCACCCGCACCTGCCCCGGTCCCGCCGCCTGCTCCGGTGATTGAAGCGGCGCCGCCAGTCGCCGAGACGCCGTCGCCGGTGACGATGACGGTCAAGCACATTGCTCTGTTATTGCCGGTGCAAGCCCCCGATTTTCGACCGGCGGCCGAAGCCTTTCAGGCCGGCTTTCAGGCATCGCAAATGGTGCACGGAGGCGGACTGCCGATCCGCCTTTATGGTACGGATGGGTCGGCGGACACAATTTCCAAAAGCTATGTTCACGCGGTTGAAAGCGGTGCGCGCGTGGTTGTGGGCCCGATGACTCGAAATGGGGTGACGGCACTGGCATCGAGCCCACTCGTAATGGTGCCCACTTTGGCACTGAACCAACCTGAAGGCGAAGTCCGCACAAATAACCTGTATTTCTTCGGTTTATCGGTCGAAGCAGAGGCTGCGATGGTTGCACGCCAAGCTTACGATGACGGGTTCA
>DATEEW010000345.1:0-9586 GCA_035280965.1 Burkholderiales bacterium | reverse complement strand
ATTCTGGAACGGTACGTTATATCGCGATGAAATCGAGTGGTACGTTCCTCAGTTGGGTGCGCCCGCGCGCTGGATAACAACCGAGGAATACTACTACGGCCCCACCTACCGTTTGAGCGATCTGGTGAAAGGCGATCACTTTCTTTATTTGCTTGAAAACTTTCATCTGCCTTGAAACGCTCTTCTCATAATTTGTGACGATTGCAAGAAGTCCTGAATTGCGAGCCACAAATTTATGCCAACGTCAGCACGCCAACAATGCGTCGATTAAACGAACATCCGCAGCAGTATTTGCGTGCCATAAGTCGCGCAAAACGCGTGCTTTCAGCGCTTTTCGTCCTGGCATCGCTGTTGCAATAGATCACCCCCATGGACTCGAAGTGAGAGTTCTTATTTTTCGACTCCTGGGAGAACATTGTGAAAAAGCTTCATCTGCTTGCATGCGCTGTGACATTCGCTTTCAGTTCCGTTGCCTTCGCGGGCGAAACGCTTCGCACGCCGGTCGCCGGCGAAAAACTGGATAGCGGTTTAGGCAAACTGAACGGACGCTATACGGGCGCGGAATTCAAGAGCGAACTTTATGTCGTCGGTCAGAAGCTGGATAGCGGTTTGGGCAAACTTGGTCGCAACTATACCGGCGCTGAATTCATGACCGAATTGCAGATCGTAGGCGAGTCCATCGACAGCGGTCTGGGCGATTTATCCGCCAGCTATACCGGCGCCGAATTCATGTACAACGAACTGGCCGTAGTCGGCGAGAAAAAAGACAGTGGCCTGGGCGAAATGACCAAGGAAGACGTGACGATTCTGACAATCATCAGCTCGCTGTAATCCAAAGCTTCATATTGAAAAGCCCGGCGTCGCCGGGCTTTTTCTTTTTCATGCCGCAGAATGAAATTCGAAAGCGGCGTCGATCAACTCAATCCAATGACACACCGGCGTATCCGTACCGCCCCGCAAATGCGTCAAGCAGCCGATGTTCGCGGTGGCAATATATTTAGGCGCGCCGCTTTCCAGCGTGGCGAGCTTGCGTGCGCGCAATTCGCGAGCTATTTTCGGCTGCAGGATTGAATAGGTACCGGCGGAACCGCAACACAAATGTGTATCGCGCACCGGCAGTAATTCATAGCCCACACGTTGCAGCAGCGCCTCGACACCACCCCGCAATTGCTGTCCATGCTGCAAGGTGCAAGGCGACTGGAATGCAATTGCCGTATGCGGCGGCAGTTCAGGCAAGGTTTCCGGATCGATCAACTCCGATAGATCTTTGGTGAGCGCCGCAATGCGCGCCGCTTTGTCGCGATACTGCGGATCTTGACCGAGCAAATGGCCGTATTCCTTAACTGTTGCACCACATCCGCTCGCTGTCATCACGATGGCTTCGATTTCGCCGCGCTCCACCGCCGGCCACCACCGATCGATGAGTGCGCGCATATCGTTGCGCCCTTGCTCTTGGTAGTTCAGATGAAAACGCAGAGCGCCGCAACAACCCGCCCCGGGCGTTTCAATCAACGTGATCCCGGCACGGTCGAGCACACGTGCAGCGGCCGCATTGATGGATGGCGCGAGTTCCGGCTGCACACAGCCCGCGAGCACCAGCATTTTTCGTTCGTGCACCGTGGTGGGCCACATACCCGTGAGTGCAGCAGGTGGAATCGTTCTACGTAAGCGTGAGGACATGAACGGACGGAACAAACGACCGCCTCTCAGCGCGAGATCGAACAATCGATTTCGCGGCAGCATATACGCGAGCGCTGCTCGCTTGATCCGATCAATCGGTCCGCGTCGCGTTTTTTCTTCCACGAGCGCCCGGCCGATGTCCACCAAACGTCCGTAACGCACACCCGACGGACAAGTCGTTTCGCAAGCGCGGCATGTAAGGCAGCGATCCAGATGTAAGCGCGTTTTTTCGGTGATGGGCGCGCCTTCCAGCGCGCGCTTCATCAAATAGATGCGCCCGCGAGGACTATCGAGATCATCGCCCAGGACTTGGTAAGTCGGACAGGTCGCGGTGCAAAAACCGCAGTGCACGCATTTGCGTAAAATGGATTCGGCTTCGCGCCCTTCGGGCGTGTCGCGAATGAAGTCGGCGAGCTGTGTTTGCATCACCAATCCGCGTATAAGCGACCGCGATTGAAAATGCCCGCTGGATCGAACACCGCTTTCAAGTTGCGATGAATCCGCAGCGCTGCGGCCTCCAGTGGAGTAAAGCGGCCGCCTTGAGGAGCCGGTGTCCGGAACAAGGTTGCATGCCCGCGTCGTTGCGAAGCGGCTTCACGCACGAGTTCAGCCGGCGCGGTGGTTTTCCACCATCGCAAACCGCCGTTCCATTCAATGAACTGTGTGCCCGGAAGTATGAGCGGCTCGGCAATCGTAGGCACCGCGACCCGCCAGAGGGATTCCAGACTTTGGAAGAACGCGAGTTTTTGTTCGCGCACATCGGACCACCACTTAAGCCCCGCATCGACGCTCAACCGTTCCCCGCCAATGCGGCGATACGCTGCATCGACGGCGGCGGGTGCGCCGGAAAGTCGGAGATGAAGTTCGCCCGCATGCCAGGCACTCGCGGAAATGGGCAGAGGCTGGCCGCCCCAATCGTTGAGCGCACGCAGCGCCTCGCGTTCCGACATTTGCAAACGCATCGTTTGTTCCACCGGCGGCACAGGCAATACTTTTAAGGACACATCGCTGATCAATGCCAGCGTACCCAGCGAGCCGGCAAGCAGGCGCGAGACATCGTACCCTGCCACATTTTTCATCACCTGCCCCCCGAAGCTCAGCGCGCGCCCTTGTCCATCGATCAGTTTCACTCCGAGCACATAATCTCGCAGCGCGCCGACGCTCATGCGACGCGGTCCGGAGAACCCAGCAGCGACGCATCCACCGATGGTGGCTTGCGGCCCAAAATATGGCGGCTCGAAAGGCAGACATTGACCCCGCGAATTTAACGTCGACTCCACTTCAGTCAAGGGAGTTCCACAACGCACCGTGATGACCAGCTCACTCGGCTCGTAGTCAACGATGCCTGCATGGACGCGTGTGTCGAGCACCTCGCCTTCGAAGCGTTCGCCGTAAAAATCCTTCGTGCCGCCACCACGCAAGCGTAAGGGGCGCGTCTGCGCAGCCGCCTCGCGTATTCGTTCCTGTATGGCTTGCAGAGTCAAAAGCGGGGCAACTCCGGATGCGGCAAGCGGCCGCCATGCACATGCATGCGTCCATATTCGGCGCAACGCACGAGCGTAGGAATCGCCTTGCCTGGATTGAGATAGCCTGCCGGATCGAAAGCGGCCTTCACCCCCAGAAAGATTTCGCGTTCAGCATCGCCGAACTGGCTGCACATCTGATTCATCTTCTCTACACCGACGCCGTGTTCACCTGTGATGGTGCCGCCGACGGCGATGCATTTTTCCAGCACTTCCGCAGCGAAGGCTTCGGTGCGATGCAGGGATTCCGGGTCGTTTGCATCGAACAGAATCAGGGGGTGCAAATTTCCATCCCCCGCATGAAAAACATTGGGACAGCGCAAATCATATTTGCGCTCCATGGCTCCGATGAAAGCCAATACTTCGCCCAGTTTCTTACGCGGGATGGTGCCGTCCATGCAATAGTAGTCTGGCGAAATGCGCCCCACTGCCGGGAACGCCGCCTTGCGGCCCGACCAAAACTTGAGCCGTTCGGTCTCGCTTTCGGAAATCGTCATGCGCGTCGCGCCCGCGCCATCGAGCACGGCTTGCATGCGCGCAATTTCGTCGTCCACTTCTTCGACCGTGCCATCGGATTCGCACAGCAGGATAGCGGCGGCGTCCAGGTCGTAGCCCGCGTGCACGAACTCTTCGACCGCGCGCGTTGCGGCGCGGTCCATCATTTCAAGTCCGGCGGGAATGATGCCCGCCGCGATGATCTTGGCCACCGCGTCGCCCGCCGTTTCGACATCCTGAAAGGAAGCCATGATGACTCGGGCGCATTGCGGCTTCGGTAGAAGCTTGACGCTTACTTCGGTTATGACCATCAACATGCCTTCAGAGCCGACGGCGAGCGCAAGCAAATCGTAGCCGGCCGCATCGGGCGCTTCGGAACCCAGCTCGATCGCTTCGCCCGCGGCGGTGTAACCCCGCACGCGCACCACGTTATGCACCGTCAATCCGTATTTGAGGCAATGCACGCCACCGGAGTTTTCCGCCACATTGCCGCCGATAGTGCATGCAATCTGGCTGGAGGGATCAGGCGCGTAATACAAACCGTAAGGCGCGGCAACTTCCGAAATAACGGCGTTGCGGACACCAGGTTGAACTACGGCGATGCGCGCGTGCGGGTCCATTCGCAGCACGCGCATGAACTTGGCCATCGAAAGCAGCACGCCATCGCCCCGAGGTAAAGCGCCCCCCGAAAGACCAGTCCCGGCGCCGCGCGGCACTACCGGCACTTTCAAGGCTTCGCAAGTTTGCAGAATGCGTTGCACTTGCGCTTCGGTTTCGGGTAACGCCACCACCATGGGCAATTCGCGATAGGCGGTCAACCCGTCGCATTCATAGGGACGCGTGTCCTCTTCTTCGTACAGCACAGCGTCGGCAGGCATGAAAGAGCGCAATGCCGCCGCGACTTCGTGTTGCCGTCGCGCGTCGATGAGTTGCGCTTCCGTGTTCAAGGCGATCTCTTATTCGCTTATTCGTAGAGCACGCGCGGCAGCCACAACCCGATATCGGGGAAGGTGTACAGCAGGATCAGCGCGACGATTTGAATCGCCATATAAGGCAACATGCCGAGGAAGATCTGGTTCAGTGTGACATGCGGCGGCGCCACGCCTTTCAGATAAAAGGCTGCCATCGCCACGGGCGGCGACAGGAACGCGGTTTGTAAATTCATGGCGACCAGCAATCCGAAAAACAAGGGGTCGATGTTGAAATGACCCAGCAGCGGAATAAAGATCGGCATGAAAATCACGATGATCTCGGTCCATTCCAAGGGCCAGCCAAGCAGAAAAATAATCACTTGAGCAAGAATGAGAAACTGAATCGGTGTGAGATCCATGCTCAACACCCATTGCTCAACCAGTTCCTGTCCACCCAACAATGCGAAGGCGGCAGAAAAAATCGATGAGCCTACAAAAAGCCAGCACACCATGGCGGTGGTTTTGGCGGTGAGAAACACCGACTCCGTGATCACCGGCCTATTCAGCCGTCGATAAGCGGCAGCGAGCAAGGCGCCGCCCAACGCGCCGACAGCCGCCGCTTCGGTCGGCGTCGCCAAACCGAAGACAATGGCTCCCAGTACCGCGAGAATCAAAACTGCCAAGGGGAAGAAAGACCCCAACAGCATTTTGAAAATCTCCAGACGCGCAAAGTTGAATAGCGCATAGAAGACGGCCAATCCCGCAATACCTACCGCGAGCACGATCCAAAACCACAGCGGTGCGGAACGCGAAACCTGCGCGGCAGCCGGCACTGCCTCGGGTATAGCGACCTGCGGCAATGCTTGGGTTTTTTCTTCGAGTAAGGGCGCAGGTTGCTTGAGCGGCGGCTCCTCGGTTTCCAGCGGAGGGGGTTGCAAACCACCTTCGAAAGCCGCTTCTTCTTCCGACTCGAAACCGCTCGTCATTTCGGTGAGACCTTCCGAAGAATAGATCTCGACCGGCGAGGTCACCGAGCGATATATCAAACCCATCGCCATTGCGAATACGAGCGCAGGCAGCAAGGCGACAATCAAATGATTCACTAAGGTGCTCGCCGGCACATCGCTGTTGCGCTTACCTTTTAACGCCCGGATAAGTGACGGCACCGCGCGTTTGCCGATGTTTTCCTGTACACGTGCAATGGCCGCGGGCAAATCGATACGCCGCTCGGATTCAGGCAAGGACGGTGCGAGTTTCGGTTTGATCATCGCCATGAGGACGACGAAGACGATGTAAAGCCCCGCCAACATCAACCCCGGAAAAAAAGCACCCGCATATAACTGCACAACCGACACGCCCGCCGTGGCGCCATAGACGATGAGCAAGACCGAAGGGGGAATCAGAATGCCGAGGCAACCACCCGCAGCAATCGCACCGGCAGAGATCGGAACGCTGTAGCCGGCGCGCAACATCGCCGGAAATGCGAGCAGCCCCATGAGTGTCACCACGGCGCCGACGATACCGGTAGCTGTCGCGAAAATCGTGCAGGTAACCAGCGTTGCGACGGCGAGAGAGCCGGGTAAACGTGCAAGTGCGAGATGCAGACTCTTGAACAGCTTTTCGATCAAATTGGCGCGTTCGACCAGATAACCCATGAACACGAATAGCGGCACCGCGATCAGCACATCGTTGGTCATCACCGCATAGGCGCGTTGAACCATCAAATCGAGGGTTTGCTGAATCGCGATATCGGGATTGGCACTGCGATAAGCGAGCCAGGAAAAGAACACGCCCATGCCCATGAGCGTGAAGGCCGTCGGGAAACCCAGCATGATGGCGACCACCACCAGCGATAGCATCAACAGGCCCAGATGACCGTTGTGCCATTCGGATGGCGGCGGCAACACGATCGATATGCCAATCAGGATGAGGCCCATGAGGGTGAAACCGAACCACAGTTCTCTCCTCATTTCGGCGCTCCGGTCCGGCGCAACACGGCTTCGTCGGCCGCGGCTATGTCCGCGTCATCGACGTTGACCATCGCTTTCAGTTTGTCCACATCGACTTCTTCCACATCCTCTTCGCGTGAAGGCCATGCACCCCGGCGCAGACAGACGATGCAACGGATGATTTCAACAATACCTTGCAGCAGGAGTACCGCGCCCGCGATTGGAATAAAGGCTTTGAACGGATAGATCGGCGGACCATCGGCGGCAATGGAGGAATGCTCGTTCTGCGCCAGCGATTCCTGAAAGAAATCCCAACCGGCCCAGGCCAGCGCCACAGTGCCGGGAATAAAAAAAACCAGATACAGCGCCAGATCGATGCTCGCCTGCACGCGTGGCGAAAAGAATCCATACAGCACGTCGCCGCGCACATGGCCGTTTTTGGCGAGGGTGTAGGCCCCGGCCATCATGAACAGTACGCCGTACATCATGTTGCTGGCGTCGAATACCCACGAGTGTGGCGCACCCAGGATGTAACGGGAGAAGACTTCGTAGCTAATCATCAAGGTGAGCGTGACGATCAGCCAAGCAAAACAATGGCCGACGAAAGTGCTGAATTTATCTACCGAACGTAGAATTTTTTGCATCGAGGCTTTCCGCAAACGACGCTGGATAAAAAAAGGGCCGCCCCCGTGGAGCGGCCCTGCTTGCTAGGGTTTAACCGCTTTTCTTGCCACCGAAAAAGTGATTCTGCGCAATGCGGAAATCCACCAGGGTATCGGTTTGCCATTTGGTGGTACGTTGCGCGAAGGCCTTCATCGACTCATTGACCTTCTTGAACATCGGGTTCTCTGCTTCTTTTTTCGCCACCACACCGTCCCAGATTTTCAACTGTTCCTGCAGAATCGAAGTCGGCGTCGCATAGAACTTAACGCCCTTCTTCTGCATATCGATATAGTCCTTCGAATAACGATCGATCGCCTTCCACGACATGTCTGCGGAGGCGGCGCTGACGGCGTTCTGAATCAGAGATTTCATATTCGTCGGCAGGGCATCGTATTTAGTCTTATTGAACAGCACTTCGAATTGCTCCGAACATTGGTGAAAGCTGCGCAACATGCAGACCTTCGACACGTCGGGGAAGCCGAGCAAATTATCCGAACTCGCATTGTTGAACTCGGCCGCGTCGAGTAGACCGCGATCCATCGCCGGAACGATTTCCCCGCCCGGCAGCGCATTCACCGCCATTCCCATGCCGCTGAACACGTCGATGGACAAGCCCACGGTACGGAATTTCAAGCCTTTGAGATCTTCGGATTTGGTTACCGGCTTTTTGAACCAGCCCAGCGGCTGCGTGGGCATGGGGCCGTACATGAACGAGACGACGTTGAGATTGAGGCCGCGGTAGATTTCTTCCAGCAGTTCCTTGCCACCGCCGTAGTTGTGCCAAGCCAGCACCATGTTCGGATCCATGCCGAAAGCCGGTCCCGAGCCCCACAGTGCAAGCGCGGAATTCTTACCGTACCAATACGCGACCACACCGTGTCCGCCGTCGAGCGTGCCTTTGCTTACTGCGTCAACAAGGTCAAAGGCCTTGACTACCGCGCCCGCAGGCAGCACTTCGATTTTCAGATCGCCGCCCGACATGCTGTTGACCTTGGTAGCGAAGTCCTCGGCGTACTCGTGGAAGATATCTTTGGTGGGCCAGGTGCTTTGCCAGCGCATGGATATTGGCCCTTGCGCTTTGACGATGGCGGGAAAACCCAGTGCGGCTGCACCGGCTGCGGCGCCCGCACCGCTTAGGAATTTACGACGGGCAGAAACTGGCTTTGAAGCGACTGTGGCGCCGGTGGGGCGCTTGGCTCGAGACATAGACTCCTCCTATGGCTTACAAGAAACGCGCACGAGACGACCGTGCGTCACGAACATCGACTTCTGTTTTTGAACCAACATCCCTCTAAAACGATTGTAGGCGGGAAGTTGCACGGAGGAAACTTTTTCGTAGACGCTTTTTGCGCTCGATAGAAAAGCGATGGAACCGTAAAGGGGAGGCAGAGACAATTGCGCGAAATTTGTCGCATCGCCTTTGACGAAATCGAGTGAAAACGGTTAACCGTCAAAGGCCGTGTCGATAGGCTTCCAACCTAGGCAAGCGCGAAGACAAGGCCGAGGGGAACAAAAATCAGGCTTGCGATATTGCCCAGCAGAACGATGGAGGCAACCTTTTCCGGTTCCTGGGCATAGCGCTCGGCAAAAAGGAAATTCAGGACCGCCGGTGGCAGACTCGCATACACATACAGTTGCGCCACCGCGGTAGCGTTGAAAGGTAGCACTTGGGTTGCGAGCGCAGCCACAACCAGACCGGCCAAGGGGCAGAGTAACGCACCAGCCAGTCCCATTCTCCAGCCGCTCAGATTCAAATCGATCATTCGCGCGCCGAGCGCGAACAACATAAGCGGCACCGCCGCCTCCCCCAGCATTTTGATCGGCAACGCGATCGGTTCCGGCAAAGTCCAACGCGCCAGATTAAAACCTATACCAGCGATAGATGCGATCACAACCGGGCTTTTGAGTACACCAGCCAATGAAGCGGAGCGGGTCACCAATCGCGCGCCCCACGTGAAATGCAGCAGATTCGTCATGGTGAACAACGCGACTGCGGGCGGCAACCCCTCGGGTCCGAAAGCCAGCACCGCCACAGGCAAGCCCATATTGCCGGTATTCCCGAACATCATCGGCGGCACGAAAGTGCGGCTATCCCAGCCCCGCCAGCGGGCAATCAACGCCGCAATCAATCCCGAACCCGCGATGACGCAAAACGCTCCCAGCAACAACCATCGATTCGAGAGTAAATCGAAATTCTTTGCAGTCAATCCCGAGAACACAAGCAATGGGGTCAACACGTCCACGGTCACGGTGTTCATTGCCGCCAGATCCGGACGGTGACGCCGGGCATACAAATAACCGACCAACACGATCAGCAGGATCGGCGCGATGACGGCAAGAATGCGTAGGAACATGGCCGAAGCTT
>DATEEW010000344.1:0-2692 GCA_035280965.1 Burkholderiales bacterium | reverse complement strand
CGGTTCATCCGGCGGTTCCGCCGCAGCGGTTGCGGCGCGAATGGCGCCCGCTTCGACGGGCACCGATACGGGCGGTTCGATCCGCCAACCCGCAGCACTTTGCAATATTTCCGGCATGAAGCCGACCTATGGAGTGGTCTCTCGCTACGGCATGATTGCTTTTGCTTCGAGCTTGGATCAGGGTGGCCCCTTCGCAAAAAGTGCCGCCGACCTCGGCCTATTGCTGAACGTGATGGCGGGCTTCGACACGCGGGATTCCACCAGCCTCGAGCGGCCGGTCGAAGATTACACGCGCGATCTGGACAAATCCTTGTCCGGTTTGCGCATCGGCTTGCCTACCGAATATTTCGGTAAAGGTTTGAGCGAAGACGTGCGTGCCGCGGTGGAAGCGGCACTCGACGAATACCGCAAACTCGGTGCCATTACGGTGGACATCGCTTTGCCTAATAGCGGTCTTTCGGTGCCGGCGTATTACGTCATCGCGCCGGCCGAGGCTTCCAGCAATCTGTCGCGTTTCGATGGCGTGCGATATGGATATCGTGCGCCTCAATACGAAGATCTCAACGATATGTATTGCAAGACCCGCGCGCAGGGGTTCGGTGCTGAGGTAAAGCGGCGAATCCTCATCGGCGCTTACGTGCTTTCGCACGGTTACTACGATGCCTATTATTTGAAGGCACAGCGTATACGCCGTCTGATCGCCAACGATTTCGTAGAAGCGTTCAAGCAGTGCGATGTAATCATGGGCCCCACCGCTCCCAGCGTGGCTTTCAAATTCGGCGAAAAAGCAGCCGATCCGGTGCAGATGTATTTGAACGATATTTATACGATCGCCGCCAATCTTGCCGGGCTCCCGGCGATGTCGATCCCGGCGGGATCCGGCGCGAACGACCTGCCGGTCGGTTTGCATATCGTGGGCAATTATTTTTCCGAGGCGCGCATGTTGAATGTGGCGCATCAGTTCCAGCGCGCGACCGATTGGCATTCGCGCGCGCCGCAGGGAGTGTGAACATGGCCTGGGAAATCGTCATCGGCCTGGAAGTCCACACACAACTGTCCACGCAATCGAAGATCTTTTCCGGATCTTCGACGGCTTTCGGCGCATCGCCTAATGCGCAAGCTTCCGCGATCGATGTCGCGCTGCCTGGCGTGCTGCCGGTCTTGAACAAAGGCGCGGTTGAGCGGGCAATTCGTTTCGGCGTCGCGATTGGCGGGAAGATCAATCGCCGCTCGATTTTTGCGCGCAAAAATTATTTCTATCCCGACCTACCCAAGGGCTATCAAATCAGCCAATACGAATTGCCCATCGTCGAAGGCGGGACTCTAAAAATTTTGACTTCCCAAGGCGAGAAGACTGTGCAGCTGACGCGCGCCCATCTCGAAGAAGACGCGGGCAAGTCCTTGCATGAGGAGTTCAACGACGCCAGTGGCATTGATTTGAATCGGGCCGGCACGCCGCTGCTGGAAATCGTATCCGAGCCGGATATGCGTTCGGCGGAAGAGGCGGTGACCTATGCGAAAGCGCTGCATGCGCTGGTGCAATGGATCGGCATTTGCGATGGCAATATGCAGGAAGGCTCGTTCCGCTGCGATGCCAATGTGTCCGTGCGTCGCCCCGGCGAGTCCTTGGGTACGCGTCGAGAGATCAAGAACCTCAACTCCTTTCGATTCCTCCAGCAGGCGATCGAATACGAAGCGCGCTGGCAAATCGAAACGATCGAAGACGGCGGCAAGATTCAGCAAGCCACGGTGTTGTTCGATCCTGCTAGCGGCGAAACGCGCATGATGCGTTCGAAAGAAGACGCACACGATTACCGTTACTTCCCCGATCCGGATTTGCTGCCGCTCGCAGTAAGTGATGAATGGATCGAACGCGTACGCTCTGAGCTGCCTGAGTTGCCGCAAGCGAAGCAGGAACGTTATCAGCGCGACTTCGGTCTGTCCGCCTACGATGCACAAGCGCTTAGCACCTCGCTGGCAATGGCCAACTACTTCGAGGATGTGCTGCGGCAACTCGATGGTGCCGACGCGAAGCTCGTGGCCAATTGGATAATGGGCGAATTTTCTGCAGCGCTAAACCGCAACGATCTGGATATCGCCGCGGCACCCATCGCCAGCGCGCAACTTGCCGGTTTGCTGAATCGCATTCTCGACAAAACCATTTCCGGAAAAATCGCCAAGGAAGTGTTCGATGCACTCTGGGCTGGAGAAGGCAAGGTTGCCGATGAAATCATCGATCGCAAAGGGCTGAAGCAAATCACCGACAGCGGCGCGCTGGAAGCGATTGTAGACGCGGTCCTAAAGGCCAATGCCAAGTCGGTGGAGGAATTCCGTGCCGGTAAAGAGAAGGCTTTTAATGCCCTGGTGGGCCAGGCTATGAAAGCGACGAAGGGGAAAGGCAATCCCGCCCAAATTACCGAATTGCTGAAGAAAAAACTTGCTTAGTGCGGGGCGGCGGCCGTTGTGGGAAGGGGCGCAATAGATGAGGAGACGGGAGCACCACCTTTCAGAGCGATGAAGCGACGTTTGTCTTCGTCGTAGCGCGCGTTGATTTGGGCCGCTTCTTTTTTCTTCGCATCGAGCAACTGTTGATGGTTCTTCAAATCCACCTCATTGGTTTCGATATCACGTTGTATTTTCCCAGGCAGCTTCTTGTCCTTATATGGCGCGGATAGTTGATTCAATTCGGCCT
>DATEEW010000343.1:0-2859 GCA_035280965.1 Burkholderiales bacterium | reverse complement strand
TGCGCCAGCTTCTCCGGGTTCATATTGAATGATGGTTTAGACACTCGATGGACTGCGCCTCACGCGCAGGCGGCATTTCTTGCATGATGAAGGGATGCAAGCCTAGCAGGAGGCGCGCGCCCTGAACATGTTTAAACCCATTCATCAATTATGAAAATACTGCTTTGTGGCGCCAGCGGCTTTATCGGCAGCCATCTCTACACCGCACTGGAAGCAGCCGGACATGTAGTCGTTCGGGCCGCCCGTCGCCCACCTCCATCCGCATCCAACTGGATCGCGGTGGACTATAGTCGCGATCACCGTCCGGAGGATTGGTTGCCTCGCCTCCACGGCATCGATGTGGCGATCAACGCCATCGGTATATTGCGCGAAAGCGCCGAAGCGAGCTTCGAGGATTTGCATGTACGAGCACCGATCGCCTTATTCGAGGCGGCGCGTCGAGCCGGGGTGCGAAAAATCTTGCAAGTGTCCGCCCTCGGCGCGGATGACGCGGCACGAAGCGCTTATCACCTCAGCAAGAAAAAAGCGGACGATTTTCTTGCAACCCTTCCCGTGGCATGGACCATTGTTCAGCCATCTCTGGTCTATGGACCTGGCGGTGCTAGCGCAAAATTGTTCAATACCCTGGCCGCTTTGCCGCTCGTTCCGCTGCCCGGCTGCGGCACGCAACAAGTGCAACCCATTCATATCGACGATTTATGCGCAGCCATTGTGCGCTGTGTGCAGCCGGGCACGTGCGACGGCGAGCGTATCGCGCTGGTTGGACCTCAAGCCTTGCGTTTGCGCGAATGGCTATTTCAACTTCGGCAACAAATGAAATTATGTTCGACCCGCGCGTTGTACATCCCGTTGTGGATGATGCGCCTGGGCGCTCGCATATCTGAATTTTTTCCGCGCCTGTTATTGGATAAAGAAAACCTCGCCATGCTCGAACGCGGAAACATTGCATCTTCTGAAGCGGTCACGCGTTTATTGAACAAACCGCCCCGACCGACGACCGCTTTCATTGATGACGCGCGTACGGCGGCAAATGCAGCACGCCTCGCGTGGGGGCTCCCGCTATTGCGCATAAGCCTCGCCCTTGTTTGGATCGCGACGGGTGTGATCTCTTTGGGGATTTTTCCTGTGGACCAAAGTTATGCGCTGCTTAGCGCAGTTGGGATCAAAGGTTTCCTTGCACCTTGGGCTTTATATGGCGCCGCCTTGATTGACATTGCTTTTGGCTTTGGGATATTCGTGCTCAACGGCAGAAAGCGTCGATGGCTTTGGCGCGCGCAGATCGTTTTGATTCTGGCTTATATGGCTGCGATCACGGCGTATCTTCCGCATTTTTGGCTGCACCCCTTCGGCCCGATACTCAAAAATATCCCCTTGCTGGCCTTGATTGTCGTCTTACATGAATTCGAAGAAAGCGATTGATGGACTATTTATTCGTCAAATGGATTCACGTCTTCTCCTCGACGCTGCTGTTCGGGACAGGGTTGGGTTCGGCCTTCTACATGTTCTTCACCAACCGTACACGCAACGTACAGGCCATCGCCATCGTCAATCGACGCGTGGTTGTTGCAGATTGGCTGTTCACCACCCCAACCGCGATCATTCAACCGCTCAGCGGTTTTTATCTGATGTACCTTGCCGATTTTTCGTTTTATAGCGGATGGATATTATGGTCTACCGCGCTATACGTTTTGGCGGGCGCATGCTGGGTGCCGGTGGTATGGATCCAAATTCGCATGGCACACATTGCGGAAGACGCGATGGCGATGCAGGCTGAACTACCGCCGGAGTACTGGCGGTGGCATCGCATCTGGACCGCCTTGGGGATTCCGGCGTTTATCGCTTTCATTTTTATTTTTTATTTGATGGTCGTCAAACCCTTTTGACGCAGCACTGAAGCGACCCAAAAGCCTGTCGCGAACGCGGCATAAACAGCAAACATCGAAGGTCCCGACAAGCGCGCTTCAAAGCCAGGTTGAAAGCGCTTCGGCACCACGTGATAGTCCACGACATAGGCGACAACCGCAGTGGTCGCGGCCGCTTTCATCGCGACGCCAGAGTTGTGTCGCGCCCTAGTACCGCCGAAACGCTCGTAAAAGAAAGCCCAAAAAATAGAAGCCCCCTGGTGCAACAGCGTACCTACTACTGTATTGAGACCGGGCCGAGCCGCTTGCTTTTGTGGTGTGCCGCCCCAAGCGATATGACTCACCGCGTTCACGACGCCGTCGGCATCACCGGTTTCGCGTCGACTGAGGACAAGCGCCGTAGCAAGGGACAGCAAGCCGGCCACCGACCCGGAAAACAGGCCCCTGCGCAGCGCTTCGAACTCCTTGCTTGTTTTTTCTGGTTGCATATGACACGGTAGTGCAAAGCCCGTTCCGGGCACGTGTCGTGCAGCGATTCCTTGGTTAGGAGTTCCAATGAGAAATGCAGTCATGCACCGCAGTCTTCGCGGAACCCATTCCTGCATCATGGCGACGACACACTTTGTCTTCTGGGTGGCATTGTTCGCCACCTCGGGCGCCCTAGCGCAGAGCCAAGCTGCGCAACTACGCGAGGCCATTGCGGTATTGAACACTGAACAACAAGCTGTTTACCAACAGTTTCAGATGTTGCAGACACTACGCCAACAAACTGTTCCATACGACCAAACGCCTCCGTCTGGACCACCGCAGAATTACGACGACGTGATGGCGCAAAGACGAGCATCCGAGGAACAGATGAAACGCTATCAAGGCGATATGGATGCCTTATATCAACGCTATCGGGAATTGGAAGAGCAGAAGCAACCGCTTCTTTTGCAATTGCGACAACTGGCGTTGGAGCCGGCGGCCCCAGCTATGCCGCCTGCGGCGTCTGGTC